>NZ_JAWOAR010000084.1:0-3269 GCF_046498435.1 Longimonas sp.
ATCGGTACCTGAAGCACACCCGCGGCATTTATGGTTTCCCAGAAAATTCCTTCAGATGTACTGGCATCACCAATTGTTCCCCAAGCGACCTCATTTCCATTATCTGAAAACTGATTCCAATCGCTCAAAAGATCATTTTCGCGATACACTTTTGATGCCTGAGCCAAACCAAGCAGACGTGCCATCTGTCCAGCTGTTGGTGACATATCCGCAGATGTGTTTTTCTGAGCGGTTTGATCCACCCAATTGCCCTCTTCATCAATTGTGCAACGCAGGCTCTTCAGGGGCTCTGCCCCGTACGCCGGTAGATCCTGCGTACGAAGATCGCCGGAGATGCAAGCAGTTCCCAGCTTCAGAAGTCTGTACATCAAAACTCCAGTAGCGTGGGACTGCACACGGCCCGCGCTGGCTGTATGAATGCTCAAGCCGACACCGCTGTGTAGTCGGAGCGCTTGGACTGAGCTTCCTGCTCGATGCGGTCGCGCAGGGCGTTGAGCATGCCCGAAAACAAGAGGCTGTGCGGAAGCGAAAGCATGTACCAGTAGAGCGTGCCCCACAGCCCACGCGGTTCGAAGAAGTTCGCCTGCGTGACAACAGCGGTCCCGTTGTCATCCGGCTCCACCTCATATTGCATCCAGGCGCGGCCCGGCATCGTCATTTCGGCGCGCAGGCGCAGCAGATTCGGGCGGTCGATGTCCTCAACGCGCCAGAAGTCGACCGTGTCACCCGCGCGCAGGGTGGTGGGGTGGCGGCGCCCCCGCCGGTAGCCGATGCCGCCCATGAGCTGGTCGAGGTAGCCGCGCAACTGCCAGAGAACATCGCCAAAGAGCCAGCCCGTCTGGCCCCCGAGACTCTCAATCACCGCGAAGGCCTGCTCCGCATCCGCCTGGACCTGGACCTGCCTCGTTTCCTTGATGAGGCCCTGCGTGGTTTCGAGCGAGACGTCTACCAGGCGTCCGCGGGGATGCGAGGACACGGCGCTGTTCCAGACGGTGGGGATGTCGTTCGAGGCGTAGCGCTGCAGTGCCAGCCGTACGGCAGCCTCATACGAGATAGGATCGACGTCAGGGAAAAGCTCCCGCGCCTCCTCGGGGTTGTCGACCGTGACTTCGTTGTCGAGCCCTTCGATGAGCGGGCGCGCAATCTGGTTGGAGATGGGCGTGACCAGTCCGACCCAGTGCGAGGACAGCCCGGGTGTGAGGAACGGCACATTCACGATAGGGCGGTTCAGGCCCCGTACATCTGCGTAGCGCTGAAACATGTCGCCGTAGGTAAGGACATCCGAGCCCCCAATCTCGATGACGCGCCCGGCACTCTCGGGCTGCTCCAGTGCGGCCATCAGATACTGTAACACGTCGCGGATAGCAATGGGCTGCGTCGGCGTCTGCACCCACTTCGGGCAGATGAGCACAGGTACACGTTCCGTAAGGTACCGAATCAGTTCGAACGAGAGGCTGCCCGAGCCTACGATGACCGCGGCGCGAAACTCGGTGACCGGAATGGAGCCGTCGCGGAGCACGTCGCCGGTTTCCATGCGGCTTTTGAGGTGGTCCGAAAGGCGTGTGCCTTTCGGACGAATGCCCCCCAGGTAGATGAGGCGCTGTACACCTGCCGACTCGGCTGCTTCGCGGATGTTAGTGGCCGCACGGCGGTCGCGCTCGGCGAACTCGCTTCCTCCCCCGAGCGAATGAATCAGATAGTACGCTGCGTCGACATCATCAAAGACCCCGGGCAGCGTCTCCGGTTTGAGAGCATCGCCCGTTACGACCTCGACCCGGTCATGCCAGGGCTGCGCGTGCAGGCGGTCGGCATCGCGCACGAAGCAGCGCACGCGGTAGCCCTCGCGTAGCAAGCACGGCACCAGGCGTCCACCTACATATCCGGTAGCACCCGTAACGAGCACTGTTTGAGGAGCAGTAGCCATGAAAAGCGCAGCCAGTTGAGAAGTAAAACAATGGGTGTATGGAATGCTCGGTGCCGGGTACGGTTTGCGGAACGAGCGGAATGAACCACGACCAGATGCAACGATACTGTTCGCCCTGCTCTTACAACGACGCACAACCCCGGTGCGGCGTCCGCATTACAACAACGTCCCATCTCGCAGGGACCCGCACCATACATTGTTCATCTATGCTACTGCAGCACACGACCTCCTTTCGACACGCTCTCCTAAACCTTCCTTCTTGTTATGGCTGATAAAAAAGAAGACACCCAAACGTGGCCCGAACTCGCTATCGGACTGTACGATAAACTGACCGGGCGCGGTGCTGAAATCTCGTACGAGTTTGAGGACTTCGAACTCGAAGTGCCCAGTAAAGTGGGATCCGGAGCGGAGTACGCCAAGTGGAAAATGAATGGCACGCTCCGCATCCGCACCCGCGACGATGCATAACCACGGCCCAATGCAGAGCCGCTGTCTCGCTGTTGGCTTTTCTCTATCCGGTGTGATTCGACATGGCAACTCCGCTTGACGTAATCGGCGATTTAGACCTCACCGTTGATGGCGAATATGTTGCGGTACGAGGCGACGGACGCCGCGTTGTGGTGGATGTGCCGTCGCTGGCTACCGCGCGCCGTCTCATCACAAAGACGCCGTACGGCGACACGCCGCGGGATACCGCCGCCTACGTGCAGGACCTCTTGGCCGAGGTTGACCTGACCCTCGACGTAATGCTCAACCATCAGCGGGTGGCCCGTCTGGGCGCCGATGCGCGCCCGAATGCGGTGTCGCGCCTGCTGAACCTGGGCGATGTTGAGGTGCATCCGTCGGTACCCGCCCGCGAGAGCGCTGCCCGCAATCCTGTTGCTACGGCGCTGCTGCTCATTACAGGTGTGGGGCTGCTGCTCTGGCTCCTGCGCCGCGGAAACGACTGAACGAACGGGGGCCAACCTGCATCGGAAACAAAAAACATAGCAAAAGGGACAGCCTGCAAAGGGCTGTCCCTTTTTTGCTGATGGTAAAGATCTGACAGGTCTTTGGAGACCTGTCAGATCTATTCGAATCCAACCCGCTCCCCTGGAGAGGAGGACGTAACTTGAAGGCCTGTACTGGGCCATATGAATCACAACAGCAATACGCTACAAGAAAGCACAAGAGGCAGGAAATCCACACTATCAAGTTCCTTCTCCTTTGGGGCTAGTCTATGCACACAACCTGGAATAGCTGTGGGCGTCGAATACAAATTAGTGTTCTGTAGGCTGGTGTTCATTTTTGCCTTGATGCAAAAACGAACCAGACGAGCGAAGCGACTCACGAAGTAAAAAAATCA
>NZ_JAWOAR010000249.1:0-4128 GCF_046498435.1 Longimonas sp.
ATCGACGAGAACCACCTGGTAACCGACGGCCTCAAGTGATTCGCCAATGCGTTGCCGGTGCTCACCGGGTGCGTCAAGGACAAGTGCCATGGGTACATCTTCGACTTTTTCCTCCCCCTTGTACAAACCCGATTGCAGCCAGTCAAGCTCCGGAGGCGGTGGCGGCTGCACCATGGCAGTCCGGTGTTCCCCGGAAGGGTTTGAGGCCTCCAGGGCAATGCCATTTCGGCAAAGAGGACACTTCAAAGCCAGTTTTTTCCCGGTCTCACGTCGATCTCGTCGGTCAGCGAAATCACGACCGACTCGCCCGGACTGGCTTTTTCTTGCTCACCGTCGAGCGTAACGATGCCCTCGACCTCGGTGGTCAGGTTCGAGGGCAGCACGACGACCTCTTCGCCCGGACGCACACTGCCAGAGGCCACTTGCCCAGCGAATCCGCGAAAGTCCTGGTGCGGACGAATCACGTTTTGCACGGGGAAGCGGAAATCGACCTGGTTACGGTCGCTCTGCGTTTTCACCGTCTCGAGGCGGTGCAGCAGCGTAGCGCCATTGTACCACGGCGTCTTCTCGCTTTCGGTGACAACGTTGTCCCCCTTGAGCGCCGAGATCGGGATGAAGGTGATATCGTTCACGTCGAGCTTATCGGCGAAGTCGCGGAACTCGTCCACGATTTCGCGGAAGCGGTCCTCGTCGTAGTCAACCAGATCCATCTTGTTGACCGCCACGATCATGTGCGGAATCTGCAGTAGCGACGCGATGAACGCGTGGCGATGCGACTGTTCGAGCACGCCCTTGCGCGCATCCAGCAGCACAATGGCGAGCTCAGCCGTTGAGGCACCGGTGACCATGTTGCGGGTGTACTGCTCGTGGCCCGGCGTATCCGCGATGATGAACTTGCGCTTGGGCGTAGCAAAGTAGCGGTAGGCCACGTCGATCGTGATACCCTGTTCGCGCTCGGCGCGCAGCCCGTCGGTGAGGAGCGCCAACTCCAGGTCTTCGTCGTCGCGCTGCGTGTTGCGCTGGATCTCAGACATCTTCTCCTCGAAGATGGCCTGCGTATCGTAGAAGAGCCGCCCAATGAGCGTGCTCTTGCCGTCGTCGACGCTGCCGGCAGTAGTGAATCGGAGTAAGTCCATAGAATGTTATAAATAGTCGAGATAGAGAAGCAGGAGACTTGCCAGAGAGGCAAGCGCGGCGTACTAACACGCAGTACTAAAAGTACCCTTTGCGCTTGCGATCTTCCATGGCGGCCTCGGAGCGCTGATCGTCGGTGCGTCCGCCGCGTTCGGAGTGGTTGGCCGTGGCGACCTCTTCGATGACCTCGGGAATGGTCGTAGCCGTCGATTCGATGGCACCGGTGCACGTCATGTCGCCAATGGTGCGGAAGCGGACCATCTTCTCGGCGTAGTGCTCGCCATCGCGCAGCGAGATGTAGTCGGATTTCGCGAGGAGCGAGCCGTCGCGTTCGACCACGTCGCGCTTGTGCGCGAGGTAGAGGCTTGGGATCTCCAGCCCTTCGCGCTCGATGTACTGCCACACATCGAGCTCCGTCCAGTTGCTCAGCGGAAAGACCCGAAAGTGCTCGCCCGGGTTACGGCGTCCGTTGTACTGATTCCACAGTTCGGGGCGCTGCTTCTTCGGATCCCACTGACCAAAGCGGTCGCGGTGCGAGAAGAAGCGCTCTTTGGCGCGGGCTTTTTCCTCGTCGCGGCGCGCGCCCCCGAGGGCGGCATCCACATCGAGTTCATCGAGCGCGTCGAGCAGCGTCACGATCTGCAGCTTGTTACGGCTTGCATTCGGTCCCTGCTCTTCTTTGACGCGCCCTTTGTCGATGGATTCCTGCACGGTACGCACGATCAGATTGGCTCCGATGCGCTCCATGAGGTCATCGCGAAAGCGTAGGGTTTCGGGGAAGTTATGCCCCGTATCCACATGCAAAAGGGGAAACGGAATGGGCTCTGGATAGAAGGCCTTCCGCGCCAGGTGTGTCATGGTAAGCGAGTCTTTGCCTCCCGAGAACATAAGTACGGGGCGCTCAAACTGCGCTGCAGTTTCGCGAATGACGTGGATGCCCTCAGACTCCAGAGTGTCCAGATGCCGGGCGGTTTCAGATGATACACTCATATGCAATGGGTGCGCTATAAAAAACGCGGTCGAGTTGTGTAGATGATGTCAGTCAGAACAGGGGACAGGCGTATGGGCTACGCTGTGGTTGATGCTTCAACGGCGTCCTGAAAGTAGTCGAGCGTTTTGCGCAAGCCGTCGCGGCGCTCCACCTGCGGAGACCAGTCGAGCGTGCGCTGCGCCTTCGAGATGTCGGGCTCGCGCACCTGCGGGTCGTCTTGCGGAAGCGGCTCGTACGTGACGGTGCTTCCCGAGTCGGTGAGTTCGATGATCTCTTCAGCAAACGCCTTGATGGTAATCTCTTCCGTGTTGCCAATGTTGACCGGCTCATTTTCGTCACTCAGCAGCAGGCGGTAGATGCCCTCCACAAGGTCATTCACATAGCAGAAGGAGCGCGTCTGGCTGCCGTCGCCATAGACGGTGAGCGGGTCACCACGCAGCGCCTGGCCCATAAACGTAGGCAGGGCGCGCCCGTCATCCAGCCGCATACGCGGACCATATGTGTTGAAGATGCGCACGATGCGCGTTTCTACACCGTGGTAGCGCTGGTACGCCATCGTGATGGCTTCGGCAAAGCGCTTGGCCTCGTCGTACACCCCACGCGAGCCAATGGGATTCACGTTGCCCCAGTAATCTTCAGGCTGCGGATGCACGAGCGGATCACCGTACACTTCGCTGGTGGAAGCTAAGAGCAGACGCGCGTCTTTGGCCTTGGCCAGCCCCAGCGCCTTGTGCGTGCCCAGCGCGCCCACCTTGAGCGTCTGAATCGGCAGACGCAGGTAGTCAGCGGGCGAGGCCGGGCTTGCAAAGTGGAGCACATAGTCGAGCTCGCCGCTCACGTGAATGTAGTCCGTCACGTCGTGGTGGATGAACTTGAACTGTTCATCTGGGCGCTCAAACAGGTGTGCAATGTTGTCGGTGTTGCCGGTGACAAGGTTGTCCATACAGAGGACCTCGTGGCCCTCGGCAATGAACCGGTCGCACAGATGCGACCCCAGGAATCCGGCACCGCCGGTGATAAGTGTGCGTGGCATGAGGCTGTGGGCGATAGCAAGAAACCAGGGCGGATGCGCAGGTCCGCCCCATGATAATCAGGAGCCGGGCGGCTACGCAGGCTGCCCGTTTTCCGAGAGCGCGGTTTCGATGGCCGCTTCGTCGTTCTCAGGCGGCAGCGAAGGGCGCCCAATGCTGGAGTAGATGAAGCCCATCTCGGCCATGCGCTTCGGATCGAACACGTTGCGTCCGTCAAAGATAACGGGCTCGGCCAGGCGGTCGCGCACATCGGCCAGGTCGGGACGGCGGAAGGCGTTCCACTCGGTGCAGATGACGAGGACGTCGGCCCCGTTGAGCGCGCTGTACATGTCGTCGGCGTAGTCGATCGCATCGCCGAACACGCGGCGCGTGGTGTCGATGGCTTCGGGGTCGTAGCCTACGATTTCGGCACCGGCGTCGAGCAGTGTGCGAATGATAACGTGCGACGGTGCCTCGCGAATGTCGTCGGTGTTGGGCTTGAACGAGAGGCCCCAAATCGCCACCTTCTTCCCCGTTACGTCGCCATCGAAGTAGTCAATGACGCGCTCCGCGAGCAGTTCGCGCTGCTGGTCGTTCACCTGAAGCACCGAGTCCAAAATCTGAAAGTCGTAATTGTTCTGGCGTCCGGTGCGATGCAGCGCCTGCACGTCTTTCGGGAAGCAACTGCCGCCGAATCCAATCCCCGCATACAGGAAGTGGCGTCCGATGCGATGATCTTTGCTGATGCCAAGGCGCACCTTATCGACGTTCGCCCCGACCTTCTCACACAAGTTGGCAATCTCGTTCATAAACGAGATGCGTGTGGCCAAGATGGAGTTGGCCGCATACTTGATCATCTCCGCAGACCGCTCCTGCCCGACTTCGGCCGCTACCAGGATGCCATCAGCGACAGCGAGCCCTTTCTGTTTCACTCGCGACTCGCCCCGGCGCTCAACGTGGGGCTGCTATCGCCCCGAGAGCTGACGCAGCGCC
>NZ_JAWOAR010000334.1:0-8116 GCF_046498435.1 Longimonas sp.
CAAGGCCTCGGCCGTGCACCCCACAATGCACACCTTCGCCGGAAAGGCCCGCTGCTACAACAGCGAAGACGCCGCAATGGAAGCCATCCGAAAGCTCAACAACACCCTCAAGCCCGGCGAAAACATCGTCATCGTCATCCGCTACGAGGGCCCCCCTCAGAGGAGGGGGATGTAGGGGGAGGGATTCCGTACAATCATATAGATCAAACACATATATGAAACGAAGCACCGTACGAATGAGAGCGTGTATTAAGTAACGTCGGTGCGCACATGATACCGATTTGAAACGCACAAAACTCCAACTTCATGCCTGTCTTTACTTACTGCTATGTCAACCCTCATTTTGATGGTTGCCTTGCAATCATCCTCCCACGAAGCCTGTCATGGTGAGCGCAGTCGAACCATCTCCTTGGTGTTTAGAAGGAACGTTTCGGGACGGCACAGCACGCGTATCCATTTTGGTTTAACCCAAACATTGACCTGTGACAGAGCACTACCGCTCCAGCGCCGCCTTAAAATCCGCCAGCTTGTTCTCGATCTCGTCCCACTCGCTGGCCGGGTCGGAGCCCTCTACGATGCCCGCGCCCGAGTAGAGCGTAAGCGTGTCGCGATCCACCAGTGCCGACCGGATGGCCACGAGCATTTCGGCGGCATCTTGCGTCATCCAGCCGACGGGTCCGGCGTACCACCCGCGGTCGAACGATTCATGCTCGCGGATGAAGGCGCACGCATGACGGGTGGGCGTACCGCCCACGGCGGGTGTCGGATGCAGTGCGTTCAGCACGTCGAGCGGCGAGGTGGCTTCGTGGAGCGTGGCGGTAATTTCTGAGCGCAGGTGCCGCTTACGTTGCAGTGCCAGCTCGCTGGGGGCGTTGGGCACATCCACATCGGTGGCGAGGGGAGCCAGCGCATCCGCAATTGCATCTTGCACAAACGCATGCTCGCGGCGGTCTTTGTCGCTGGTCAGGAGCTCATGGCGCAGCATGGCATCGTCGGCGGGCGTGGCACCACGCGGACGGGTGCCGGCAATGGCTTCGGTATGAAGCGTATCCTCGCGCATCTGAAAGAGCCGCTCGGGCGTAGCCCCAATGAACGCAGGCCCTGACCGTTTGGGTTGCCACCCAAAAGCGGTGCACTGTGGCGTTTCCTGTTGCAGGCGATGCAGAAGCGCCCACGGCATGAGCGCGTGGTCGAAGTGCAGATCAACCGCCCGTGCCAGCACCACTTTGCGCAGCTGCTCATTGCGAATAGCCTTCACCGCAGCACGCACCTGCTGCATCCAGTCGGCGCGGGTGGGTCGGTCGATACGGCGCAGGCGGTGGGCATCGGCGTGGACATCGGGGATATTGGGGAAGCGCAGCGCATCGACCTGACGCAGCACCGCCTCGCGCTTCTGGGGATCGTGCGGAGCAACGAGCGTAGCGTGCAGATGCGTGGTGGATCCGCTTCGGTGCAGCGTAAAACGCGGAAGCATGAACGTCCACGCCCCAAAGTCGGCCCACGCATCCTCACGATTAGACTGCGGATCGAAGCGGGCTCCGCCCCAGAGCCGTACGCCGGGGGGCAGGCGGTCAAGCCACGGCGCAAGGCGCGCTACCGCCGATTCGGGAAGGGTGCCCTGCTCCGGGGCGACAATGCCCTGCCACTGCCGAGCGGCGCCGACCACCGCATAGGTGCTATCGGTCGTGCGGCTGCGCCAGTACGCAAAAGGAGCCTGCGTCTGAACCGCCCCCCACGCCAGCGGATCGATTGCAACAGGCACCTCCACCGAGACTGTGCGCACCTGTGTGACGCCGTTCATGGATTGCAGGGCCTGCCGCACCTTGGCGCGGAGCGCCTGGCGCACGGCATCGGCGTCGATGCGATCGTCGGACGGAGCCGAAACCAGAGAAAGAGGAATCATAAAGCGAACGGAAGTCAACCAGCAAGGGCACAGCAGCGGCGGTGCGCGGGGTTCAGTGGATACGCGCAGCACCTGAGGGGTTACGACGCCAGGTGGCACACGCTATTCGTTACCTGGGCTTCGAAGGTATTCTGTTCATGCGTTACGACGTACAGCCCTGTATTGGCATGTGGGACGTTCGGCATCTGTGTAAGGTCGCCCTCGTAGAGCAGCGAGGCCAGCATGATGCGCATGTAGCGTCCATGCGTTACGACCAGGATACGCTCGCCAGCGTGCGCGTCCAGCATGACCTCAACAGCCCGACGGGCCCGGCGCTCCACCTGTCGGGGCGATTCACCGCCCTCCACAGGAGCATCCACATCGCCAGCGCGCCACCGCGTCTTGATTGCCTTCATAGCGGCAATGCGCTCATCGGTTGGCGGCGTGCCTTCGTACACGCCCCAGCTAATCTCTTTCAGGTCGTCGAGATAGGCGTACGGCAGCGGCTCGTGCGGAGCGCCTACAATCTTGGCGGTCTGCCGGGCGCGCACCAGCGTGCTGGCGTACACCGCATCGAGCGGTTCATCGGACAGGCGGCGTGCCAGCGCCTTGGCCTGCGCCCGCCCCGTATCGTTCAGCGCACTATCGACGCCGCTTCCCTGCATAATGTGGTCGCGGTTGTAATCGGTTTCGCCGTGGCGCGTAACGTATAGCGTGGTCGGCTCGGCAGGCATTGCAGACAACAGGTCGTTAGGAAGAAGAAGATTCGTGCGGCGGCGTATCGGGCGGAGGACGTACATCGTCCATGTCGTCGGCGCGGGCGGTCCAGTGGCGGATGATATCGCCAAGCATCTGGTCGATCTGCTCCAACGACGCGCCGTAGTGGCGTGCGGCTCGCACAATGACGGCCCGCAGCACCTGGTCGGCCACCGGCAGGCGATAGAGCCCGCGCCACAGCATTCGCACAATGGGATCGGTAGCCCAGCGCAGCAGTCCCCAGCGTAGCAGGACAAACCCGGCCAGCCCCGTGCCAACCGCAGCAAGCTGATCGCCAGCGGCCAGGTAGCTCAAGGCCACCACGTAGAACAGCCCTTGTATTACGGGCTGGTTGAGCACATGCAATGCGCCCATCGCTTTCCAGCTTACCAGCGCCGGACAGAACGCCTTCCCCCCCAGGTAGGCCCCAAGCATGCACGCAAAGGCAGCTACAGGTCCCAGTGCAACCAGCAGCACCGGCAGAAGCCACACCGCGAGGGTCTGGGGCGAGTGCATCCAGCGCCATGCGTACGCCACCAGCGTTTCGAGCGACACATGCTCCAGCACGTCGGCGGCATAGGTGCGCACGTCATCTTCGCGCACATGAAACCACAGCCCGTTCGAGGTAAACATGCCGTAGGGCGTGTCCAAAATGGTAACCTCTTCGCGGGCAAACAGGCCCATAAGCAGGAGCAATTAACGTAGAAGCAAGGGTACGAAATCTACATCCGCATCCGGGATGCAGTTTCAGAATTATTTGAAAACGGCGGGGAGGCACCAGGATTGATGCATCGGTCGGTTCTGATCGAGACGGTTTTCTCGCAGCGCGCTATGAGCAGGGGATGCCAAAGGAGGGCCTTGCAAAGCGGAGGAAGCAGCCACTCGAAGCCCAAAAGAGAGAAATCAAAACAGGCTCTTTAGTCCTCGGGCGCGCGAAGCACCGGACCGGTTGCGTCCTCCTGCTGAAAGTGAAACGCAAACTGGGGATCTGCAAGCCCTGCCGTGCGCAACGGCGGGGTGAGCATCGCTTCGAGAGCTTCTTCGGTGTTGGCGCGCGCCTGGGCGCCTTCGCGGATACGCTGTTCGGCCTGCGCACGCATGGCCTTCTGTACGCCCGCCATGGCCTCGTCGCGGGCGGTAGCCTCCATATCCCCTGAAAACAGCTTGAGCCAGCCCCGGCTTTCCGTTTTCACCTCCAGGGTCTCCAGATCAGGCGCTACGGTTTGTACCTGCAACGAAGGAACCGCGACCCGCACGCTCCCGTCGCGCTGCTTTTCGATGCGATCGGCTGTGAGGTCGTAGACCGAAAACCCGTAGGTAACGCGCCCCGACACGCGCACCTGTGCCTCTGCCGTTACCAAATCCACACCCGGTGCCATCCCATAGCGGCGCATGGTCTGGTAAAACTCGGGAGCCACGCTTTCGGTGTAAGCGACCTGATCTTCTACCTGAATCGACAAGATGCCTGTTACCAGGAACGCAGACGGCGCCTCTTCCTGCACGGTAGACACCACCGCGCGCTGGATGTCGGCCTCAGAAGGGCCGCGCACCCACCAGGCCAGTCCAGCACCCAGCGCAACGAGGAACAGCGCCAGCAGACCGCCCACCACGCGTTCTTTCATACCGTTTGAGCTACATCATAAGCAGAACAAGAGCCACGGTAGCCAACGCGATACCCCACCGATTGATGCGCGACAGGTACTCACCAAAAATGAAGATGCCCACGACCGCGCCCAGTAACACAATGGCCAGGTGATTCACCGGGAAGACGACCGTACCCGGAAAGGCATCCAGCGCACGCAGCAGAAACTCAAGCGAGCCGTAATTAACAATGCCCAGCACCGTCCCCCATCCATACGCTGCCGTGGTGGGCCATTCGTAGTGCCGCAGCCCCTTGGCAAGCACCGGCACCAGCCCAACAAGTCCTGCCATGCCAAACGAGAGCAGCAAAAAAAACGCCTGCTCTCCTTGCGCAGCATTGTAAACCTCCGAGAAGGTTTTGAGTGAGATGTCGATGGCTCCGCTCGACAGAAAGAGCAGCAGTAGGACCCCGAACGAAGCCACCGTGGGGGCCTCTTCGGCAACGGTTTGTACAGGGGCAGGGGCGGCAGCCACAGCATCTGAATCGGACTCAGCGGCAGCAGCCGAAGGACCAGAGGCCGTTTTCTGCTCACGAGCCGCTTGGGCAGGCGACTGCTGCGCAATCAGAAAGAATGCGATCGCAGCCAAGACCATGCCGCCCCCCTGCCACACCGACGGCGGCTCGGCCCAGATGACCCACGACGCCAGAAACGGAAGTACCACCGACACGCGCCACACGCCCAGCGCAAGCGACATCCCTGCCAGGTCGGTTGCCAACGAAAGAAGGAAGAAGCCGGCAATGAGGAGAACGCCTACCAGGGCGCTTAGCCCCAGCATCCCTGCCGACAGGCTTACATCGCCCTCCACAACGCTCCCCCCTGTGGCCAGCAACGCCACGCCCACGCCAACCGCTGCCACGTAGTTCACCGTGAGAAGCGATACCCGGTCGATGCCCTGCTGCCCGGTGTACTTGAAGAGCACACCAATGGCTACGCTGCAAAGAATGGCGAGGAGCAGATACAACATAGGCGGCCGAGGGCAAACGGAGTTATTCGGATGACATCAACGTAAAGTAGCGCAGTTGCGACGGGGTCGGCTCGGGATCGCGGATGGTGAGTCCTGCGGGCACGTGGATACGCGGCTCAACACGCCCCGTTGTATCGCGACGAATCTGGTCGTAGTTAACCACCGCCGAAAAGTCGTCGGCCCGGCGGGCTTCAAACATTTCGTCGAACAGCACCCGATACCGCACCTGCACCATAGGCGGCTCCAGCGCAACCAGGTTCTGCCCCGGGGGCACGCCGGTCACCTCCACAAACAGATCGCGTGTTTCTTCCGCAAACCGCCCAGCCTGCGCTTCAAAAGAGACGTTATCCACTGATCGGCTGACCAATGGATTCAGCGTATCTGCCAGTGGAACTTGAATTTGCACCGAATCCTGCAATCCGTCAATAGTCTGACGCTCCGTCGGCCATTGATCCAGCGATTCGACGATCGACTCGGCCCCCGACACGGTGACCGAATCGGGCGTTAGGCGGGGCGGATTCAGCAGCTCGTAGCCGTCGTCCAATTCAACCTGCACCCGTGCATCTACAGGCACCGCGCGCTCAACACGCGGCTCCAGCGGCACCGCTATTTCGCGCGGCGTAATCGCTTCGATGGTAATGTTGCTGCCGGTAAGCCCGAGCACCTCCTCCACACTCACCTCGCTACTGCTGGCGTCGATGGGCGCCTGCGGAGGGTTCGCATACAGGTAAAGCAGCTGAATCACCTCGCCCGTTACTTGCACCTGTACGTGGCGGGGCGGCTCGGCAACCAGCGCCTGCTCCTCGGGGACGTTGACCAGTTCGGTTGGTACATCGAATGTTACCGTACGCTCTTCTTGCAGCGTAAGCGCTGCCCACAGCACCAGCGCAATCAAAACGCAGATGGATAGGGCGGTGCCGTCGGAGGTCGATGCCCCGTGGCGCAGTTCAAAAAGAGCTTTCAGGCGCTCCCAAAAGACCGGATAGCTCGACGTAGAATCAGAAGAGTCCACAGACGCGGTTGGTGCGAGTTGGCAAGGACAGCAGCAGAGGCAGCACCTGTCTACGATGCAGATGCTGCACGGGTGTACCAGCGCATGTGCCGCTGGATGGTTGTGGGAAGCGCCAGCCGCGCCTGCAAGTTCCGCAACGCCGCTGTCGGAGCCTCTGCATGCTGAGCGCAGATTGCCGACGCCCACGCGGCGCCGTCGTCTGCTGCCTCAACCATGGTCACTGCTTCAGGCGCCGCCGCCTGGTACGGCGCAAACAACGGCAGGTCCGACACCACCAGCGGACGCCCCGCCGCAATCCATGTCGATAACGAGCCGGAGGCCGCAGCCTCCCGAAATGGGCACACTGCCACGTCGGTGGCAGCCAGGTACCGGTTGAGCGTCGACTCGTCCACGTATCCGGTGATGCGCATGCGATCCGCTACGCCCAGCGCCTTCGCTTCGGCGCGGAGTTCGGCAGCAAAGCGCCCTTCTGGATCGGACGGCGCGCCCACGAACAGCACCTGTGCGGTGTTGGGCAAGTGCGGAAACGCCTGTAGCACGCGGTCGTGCCCCTTCTGCCGATGGATGAAGCCGAGCACCGTTACCACCGGCTCGGCATCCTGCAGCCCCAGCGCGGCGCGGGCCGCCGTGGCATTGGGCAGGGCGCGCGCCTCCACAAAGTGCGGAATCACGGCCAGCGGCGTGGTACCAGAGACAGGTGCCAGCCGCTGCTGCTCGGGCGCCGTGCACACCAGCGCTGCTGCCGCCCCGTGCATCACCTGGCGCGTTGCCTGCGCGTTCGAGCGCTCCAGTTGCCAGAACTGCCACGCCCGCCGCATTGAGGCATACACCGCGGTCCATGGCGCCGCTCCTGCGTATCCCCCCGACGTATTTTTTGTGGCTGTACCCGCAGCCTTGCGCGATGACTGCGCTGCATTGCGCGCCGCCCAGAGCCGCCGAAGACGCGCCGCCACGCCGTATCCGCCGCGCGCATCGTGCACCGTAACCACATACGGCTGCTGCACGTGACGGCCAAAGTGCGCTACGTTCTGCACGGCTGCCGATCCGCCCCAAACGGCCGGTTCGTACTGCACATGCAGCACATCAGCCCCGGAAAGCGAAGCGAGCGCGGCCTCAATGCGATCGGTATCCTGTGCCGTGCCCGAGAACGTCAGTTCAGCCTCCTGCACATCCGCCTCCAGGTGCGCCCGCGCCGTCTGCGCCAACAGCATCCCATACCGGCGTACGCCGTGCTCCGGAGCGCCTACGTGCAGATAGCCAAGGATCATGCAACCAGAAGATCACCAAAAAAAACACAAGATTTTTTTCTCAAGATGTCATCCCCTGCGTCCGACGGTCCCCCGTCAGACGTGTACCGCGCAGGACGCTCCAGCGTCTCTCGAGGCAAGGCGATGGTGCGAGACGTCATTAGGTTTTAGGAGGATGCAAAGGAGTGGCAGCAAGCATGCCCCATACGGATGCAGTCTTCCAGGGCTCCGCTCACGAACCCGCATTCCATTCCTGGAGGAGCAGGTCCACCTTCCACCGGACGTGCTGTCGCGGCCTCCGCCAGGCCGCCGCCCGCCGCGCCGCTGCCGAGGTGTCGGGCATATAGCCCCAGCGCAGCATCTCGCACCCAGCAATGTGCTCCACCATCGCCTGGTCGGCTTCAGACAGCGTACTCCGCCAGCGCGTGGCCACCGCCGGATCGATCGGCGCGAGCGCATTCTGCTTCCATGGCTCGGCCTCCGTATCCACCGCCACCTGCTCTACCGAGGCCGTGTGTGTCCACTCATGGCCGGGCGCAAGTCCCAAAAATGCTGCTACACGCTGCATTGTGGCGGCAGGTGCCTGCACGAGCTGCTCAAAGCGCACGGTGT
>NZ_JAWOAR010000342.1:0-8621 GCF_046498435.1 Longimonas sp.
CTCGGGTTTACGGAAGTAGAGCCGATCGTTGATGAAGTCGTCGATGGCCATTTCGGTGGGCTCGGGCTTCAGTTCGTACTCGATCGAGATTTCCTCTTGCTCTTCTTGCATGCGCGCATCTTCCATTTCAGGGCCAAAGCCCTCAAAGTATTGCAGCTTTTCGTCGAGCTCAGAGTGCTGATCCGACGAAACCTGGCGGGCGCGCTTGGCCATGATGGCCACTGCTTCGTAGATGTTGCCGGTGCGGGAAGCCAGTTCGTCGACGTCGAGAGTTTCGATAGCCATAGGTTAAAACCACAAGAGAAAAAGTACACGCAAAAGGGTCATGCTGCACACGCCAGGTCGGGAAGCGTGCGATAGAGTAGCGGTGCAGCAGCGTTTAGCTTACTAAAAACTGATTGATGTGCTGTAAGGTTTCCTGGACAGCGGTATCCAGGTCGTCGTTCACCACGACCACGTCGAAGTCATCGGCGCGCTGCATCTCCATCTTGGCGCGATCGAGGCGATCTTGTATGGCCTTGCTGGTTTCAGTGCCGCGCCTGGTGAGGCGGTCTTTCAGTACGTCGAACGAGGGCGGGGCAATGAAAATGACGAGTGCTTCGTCGCCATACGCTCGTTTTACGTTTTGGGCCCCACGCACATCGATGTCAAGCAAGACGGGAGCAGCGGGCGAGGAGTCTTCCACCTCCTGTTTGAGTGTGCCATAGAACTGGTCGGGGTAGACCTCCTCGTACTCCAGCAAGTCGCCGTCTTCGATTCGCGCCTTGAAGGCCTCGGGGGCAAGAAAGTGGTAGTCTTCGCCATCGGTTTCGTTCGGACGCGGGGCGCGTGTGGTAGCCGATACCGAGAAGCGGAGCGCGTCGAGCGTGTTGAGCACGCGGCGTGCAATGGTTGTTTTTCCGGCACCGCTGGGGGCGGTGAGTACAATGATAGCACGCTCAGGCATAGGCAGGGGGAGACAAAAAGCACAGGTCGGCGCAGAAACAGGTACAGCGGGATGCTACAGGCTACTCGACGTTGCGAATTTGTTCGCGGAGTTGTTCAATCAGTTCTTTCATCTGCACGGCATGCTCCGAGATGGTGGCGTCGTTGGCTTTGGCCCCAATGGTGTTGACCTCGCGCAGCATCTCTTGCATGATGAACTTGAGGCGGCGCCCGGCCGGGGCGTCGTCGGATAACGCTTCGCGGAACTGACGAATGTGCGATTGCAGGCGCACGCACTCTTCATGCACATCGAGCTTGTCGGCCAGCACAGCGATTTCGGTTTCGAGGCGATCGCGGTCCAGGCGCTCGTCGCTAAGCAGGTCGCTCAGGCGGGCTCGCAGCAAGTCTTGCGCCTCGTCGACCCGTACGGGGGCACGCTTTTCGACGACCGTTAGGTGTTCGGTGAGTGCATCGAGTTGGGCGGTAAGGTCGTTGAGTAAGGCGGCTCCTTCGTCGGCCCGCATAGTGTGCAGGCCGTCGAGCGCGTCGGACAGGGCGTGCTCGATAGCAGTCCATACGGGTTCTGCGAAGGAGCGAGCTGTTGGGGTGCTGGCGTCGTCAAGAAAGCGGTGTGCTACGTCGAGCACCTGGTCGAGTGTAACAGGGGCGTCGATGCCGGCCGCGTCGCGCAGCGAGCGCAGCGTTGTGGCCACCGCTTGGGCGCGCTCGGGACTTAGCGGGATAAGCGTGTCAGCATGGGTATCTACGTCAACGGACACGCGAAACTGGCCGCGGTCGAAGCGGTCTTTGATCGTTTGTTGGATAGCCATTTCGCGTTCGCCAAGCCCACGCGGTCCCCGCACCGACACGTCGAGGTGACGTTTGTTTACGGAGCGCACTTCTACGGTTACGGTGGCGGCCTCGCTGGAGGCTTGCCCCCGCCCAAATCCAGTCATGCTGTGAATCATGCGAAGGAGAAGGTCAGGTCCGTAAACGATGAGCGGGAGCGCCGGATACAGCAAAACCGGACCGCCTGTAGAGCAGCCCGGTTCGGCAGAAAGCGTAGGTGGCGGAGAGGGAGGGATTCGAACCCCCGGTACCGCGTAAACGGTACACTCGCTTTCCAGGCGAGCCCCTTCGACCGCTCGGGCACCCCTCCGTTTTCGTTCATATCCATTTGTAGTGCAGGCAGCATACGCCCTGCAAGGTTAGACCCTGCGAGATTCGTTGTGCGTGGCTGCATGCGCTACAGTGCTTACACACATGTATCTGTAAGCCCATGTGCGAGGTTATGTTACTCACACTTCCATGATTTCATCTGCTTTCCGTTCCGTCATGGTATTAATGCGCTCCACGTACATATCCGTAAGCTCTTGCAGGTCCTCTTCAGCGCCGTAGCGCACGTCTTCGGAGAGATTTTGCTCCTTGACGATGCGTTGAATGGCGTCTTTAATGTCGCGACGGATGTTACGGATTGAGATCTTGGCTTCTTCGGCGCGCTCGCGGGCGGTGCCAGCCAATTCGCGGCGACGCTCTTCGGACAGGGGCGGCACGGGGATGCGGATGTTAGAGCCGTCGTTCGACGGGTTCAAGCCCAGGTTTGCCATCATGATGCCGCGCTCAATGTCGCTAATAGCGTTCTTGTCGAACGGCTGCACCACGAGCAAGTCAGCTTGTGGCGCGTTGATGCTGGCCACCTGGTTCAGCGGCGTTTTGCTGCCGTAATAGTCCACCTTTACGTTGTTGAGCATAGCTGGGGTAGCGCGCCCAGCACGAATGGTGTTGAGCTCTTTGCGCAGGTACGATACCGTTTCCTGCATTTGCTCATCGGCGCTATCGAGTTGGTCCTGAATCGGCGTATCAGACATAGGGAAAGCCAAGTCGTAGTGAAAAGGCCAGCGGCAGTGTATTAAGAGGCAGTGTATTAAGAGGCAGTGTGTTAGGAGGCTGCTGTCACGTAGGGCGCATCAGCTTCCTCGTTCCAGTGCACCTGGGTGCCTACGGCTTCGCCCTGTACAATGCGACTGAGATTGCCCTGGGTGCCCATGTCAAAGATGCGCAGTGGCATCGACGACTCGCGGCACAGGGTGAGCGCCGTCATATCCATTACTTGCAGGTTGCGGCGGATCATCTCATCGCCGTGGATCTGCACGAAGCGCTTGGCCGAGTCGTCTTCTTCGGGGTCGGCGGTAAACACGCCATTTACGCGGGTACCCTTCAAGATCATCTCGGCATCGATTTCGAGGCCGCGCAGTGCAGCAGCCGTGTCGGTGGTAAAATACGGATTGCCCGTGCCCGCGCCAAAGATAACAACGCGCCCTTTTTCCAGATGCCGAATGGCGCGCCGCCGAATAAACGGCTCGGCGATCTCTTCCATTTTGATGCTCGACTGCAAGCGCGTCTGCAGTCCAACCTGTTCCAGGGCATCTTGCAGCGCCATGCCGTTAATCATTGTGGCAAGCATCCCCATGTAGTCGGCATGGGCGCGGGTCATGCCTTTCATGGCGTTCTGCACGCCCCGAAAGATATTGCCACCGCCAATTACGATGGCGAGCTCCGCGCCCAGCTCCACCGCGTTCTTGATCTCCCGTGCGTAGTTGCGGATTACCGTTTCGTCGATGCCAAATTCGCGGTCGGCGCCAAGGAGCGCTTCGCCGCTAAGCTTGAGCAAGATGCGGGTGTGCGCGGGCGAGCCGGTAGACATATCGGGAACCGAAAAGTGGGCTGGATTCGAAAGGATAGCGTGGCGCAGGGGATGAAGCCAGCAGCAGGCACTCCGGCGCGAAGCCCCCGCTGCGGCAGCGCGGGTCAGTTTCCCAGTGCGTAGCGCACAAACTGATGCACCGACACGTCGGCATCGTCAAGCATCTCTTGCACCGAAGTCGACGCGTCTTTCACGAAGTCCTGTTCCAGAAGGACGTTATCCTGAAAGTAGCGGTTCAGTTTCCCGTTTACAATATTGTCGATTACGTGCTCGGGCTTGCCTTCGCTAACAGCGGCTTCGCGCGCAATCTCCTTCTCCTTTTCCTGGACGGATTCGGGGACTTCGTCGCGCGATACGGCAACCGGGTTCAGCGCCGCAATCTGCATCGCCACATCGAGTTGGGCCTGCTCGTCGTCACCTGTTACGCTTACGAGAACGCCCAGCTTCGAGCCGGGGTGGATGTACGACACAACGCTACCGTCATTGGTGGCTTCGAGCACATCGAAGCGGCGAATGTCGAGCTTCTCGCCAATGCGACCCGTCATGCGAACGAGTTCTTCCTGCACGGTGCGCTCGCCGTTGTAATCGAGGGCATGCAGCGCGTCAAGATCGGCGGGCTGCTCGTTCAGAACGAGGGTGGCCACGCGGTCGGCAAACGACGCGAAGTCGTCGTTACGGGCTACAAAGTCAGTTTCACAGTTGACCTCAACGATGGCCCCCGTGCTGTCATCGTCCGAAATAGCGGTTACCACCAGGCCTTTTTCGGCTTCGCGGTCGGCACGCTTGGCAGCCACCTTCTGGCCTTTCTTACGAAGCAGTTCAATGGCTTCGTCGAAGTCGCCGTCGGCTTCTTCAAGGGCCTTCTTGCAGTCCATCATGCCCACGCCAGTGGCATCGCGGAGCTCTTTTACGTCTTGGGCGGAAATACTCATGGGGTTGTTGGAAATTCAGGGTTATCTAAAAGCAGAAAGAGACAAGATGCAAGCGGGCCGAATCGCAATACGATCCGGCCCGCGAGGCACATTACGCGTTTTGCTTTGCGCTGGCTTTCTTCTTCATCTCACGCTCCTCCAGGCCCTCCTGAATGGCTTCGGTGATCGTGGAGGTGATGAGCTCGATGGAGCTAAGCGCGTCGTCGTTCGCGGGAATCGGATAGTCGATGTCCGACGGTTCGCCGTTAGTATCCACCATTGCGATGATGGGAATGCCAAGCTTCACGGCTTCGTTGACCGCGATGTCCTCGCGCTTCACGTCAACGATGAAGATTGCGCCGGGCGTGCCAGGTAGGTCGCGGATGCCGCCGAGCACGTTTTCGAGCTTCTCATGCTCGCGCAGGCGCATCAACTTCTCTTTCTTCTTGAGCTTGTCGAGCGTACCGTCGCGCTCCATCTTCTCGATCTCTTCCATGCGGAAGATGCTCTTCCGTATGGTTTCGAAGTTGGTCATTGTGCCACCTAACCAGCGGTTCACCATGTGCGGCATACCGACCGATTCAGCATGTTCGCGCACAATGTCTTGCGCCTGCTTTTTGGTGCCGGCAAAGAGAATGTTACGTCCGCCACGAGCAAAGCGGCGCGCGGCGTCGGCAGCCTCGTCGAGGAGCGCCTGCGTCTGCATCAGGTCGATGATGTGGATGTTGTTCCGCTCCATGAAGATGTAAGGCTTCATGCGCGGGTTCCACCGGCTGGTGAGGTGGCCAAAGTGCGCGCCCGCCTTCAGAAGCTGCTCAATCGTGACGCGATGCTCGGGCGATTGGTCGGCTCCGGCATCGTCGATTGACGCGTCGTCTTCATCGGCGTCGTCTTCAGTTCCGTCGTCATCCGCTTGGTCATCCGCTTGGTCATCCGCTTGGTCGTCAGCGGTATCCTTAGCGTCGTTGCTGTCGTCGTCCTCGGTACCGGCGTCAGCGTCATCATGCTGCGCATCGGCCGGAGCATCATCGTCCGGCGTTTCTGCGTGTGCATCCGCGGCCTCTTCAGCATCAGATTCGGACGTAGCCTCGGCGTCATCAGGAGCGTCATCCGAAGCGGCTGCTGCATCGGTCTCGGCAGCTGGTTCCTCTTTAGAAGGAGCGTCGGGTTCGGAAGGAGCGTCGGGCGAAGGGGCCTCGTCGGCCTTTGGGGTAGAAGCGTCGTCGTTAGCCATAAGTTGGGTAGTAAGCGTAGAAAAAACGGGTTTAGGCGACTACGACCGTCATCTGACACGCGAAACGACAGGAAGGGCAGAGCGCTTGTACACGCATCTGCTCGCTGACTATCGTCAACCCACGTAGCATCGGGCCGTATGATTGATTGGTTGGGAAGGCCAGATTCCGGAGCGGATTAACGCTTGGAGTACTGGCTCTTTTTCCGGGCTTTGGGCTGGCCGTACTTTTTGCGCTCAACCATGCGGTCGTCGCGCGTGAGGTAGCCAGCATTGCGCAGAGCAGGGCGCAGCTCTTCATCGAACTCGACGAGAGCGCGGGCAATGCCGAGGCGTGCTGCTTCGGCCTGGCCGGTGAGGCCACCGCCCGATGCGTTAACGAGCACATCGAAGTTGCCCACGGTGTCGGTTACTACGAACGGCTGGTCAAGCTCGCGGCGGCGCCATGCTACCGGGAAGTACTCGGATGCGTCTTTGCCGTTCACCGTAAACGAGGTGCCGTCGCCCGGGCGCAGATACACACGGGCCGTCGACGTTTTACGTCGCCCAACGGCGTTGAATTGCTTAATAGAAGCCATAATGGAGGGAGGGTTGGTGGTAACGCACAAACGAAAATCCGCTCGTCTTTACCATTCAAGCGGAGTAGGCTGCTGAGCTTCGTGAGGATGCTCGGGGCCGGTATGCACTTTCAGCTTGGTAAGCATGCGGCGTCCCAGTTTGTTTTTTGGGAGCATGCCTTTAACGGCCATGGTGATGAGGCGCTCGGGGTGTTTATCGCGCACTTCGGCGGGCGAAAGCTCTTTCTCGCCGCCGGGGTAGCCGCTATAGCTGCGGTACGTTTTGTCGGTCTCCTTCTGACCGGTAAAGCGCACCTTGTCCGCATTCACCACGACGACAAAGTCGCCGGTGTCCATATGCGGAGTGTATATCGGCTTGTGCTTTCCGCGCAGCACATGGGCAATACGTGAGGCTAAGCGCCCCACGACCATGTCTGCTGCATCCACGATATGCCAGTCGCGCTCAATGTCGCGCGGTTTGGCGCTGTACGTCTTAAAGCTTTGTGTATTCATAGGTATAGTCCGTCTGCAAAACGCTCGGATCCGAAAGTGTGAAGCGGCCCGCCTCTACCCGGCAGGCGCGGGTGTGGCCTGCGTTGGAACGCTACGAAGGGATCCGCTTCGGCATGTGCGGCAACAGGGCCCAATGTGTTTTTGTGCTGCACAGCGCATGCGAAGGCGGGACCGGCGGTAGGCTTGCGGCACCGGCGCTTGCAACGTTGCAAGCGCCGCACAGAAGAGGGCCCACGTCTGCATCGTTGTGATGGAGACGCGCTGCCATCTGTTGAGCACGCACTTAAGGCGAACTCGGGCGGCAGGCCAAGCGAAGCGCTGAAGCGAAGCGATGCACAGAGGCTGTGCCACGCCGTAAACCCAGGGGGCTGCAAAAAAGTGTTGCGTTCACACTACAGGCGTATGTGCACGACAGGAGGAAGTCGCAAGTTTTGAGGGTGCAAAGGTATTCCTGCAATCTTGATGCATCGTGCGTAGCAAAGGCTACCATGGTGGACGTGGAGCACACCTTCCACAAAATGGGCGTGCTATGAGTCGGAAAGAGATAAACAGAGGTAGGTTGTGTATCCGACCCCGAAAGATACTGGGTGGATGGTACCTCATGCGGCAGGCGCCACACAGCAACTGGGTAAGGGCGTGTTGAATCGTAAGTGGGATTACCCCTCGGCGATATCTGGATGCGCCTCGCGAATTTGCTTGTTGGCATCCTTTTTCATGCGCATGACTTCCTCAGCGTCTAAGATACCCTTTTCCACCAAGCGTACCACAACAAAATGAAGCACCATAATATCACGCTTATTAACGAGGATAACCTCGCCAGCGTTGGCATCTTCAGGCAGTCCAAGAAGCGTTGACGGATTTACCGACTTGGCGCTGGTTGACTGCTTGTCATTGGTTGAGGTGTGCTCATTGTTTCCTGAGCGGCCCGGTACAGCTTCACGGTCAGTATCAGTCGGTTCATCGGAAGCCTCCGGCATGTCTTTGGCGCTGTCTTCCTGATCTGTTGTTGTTGTGAATGTGCCCGGAGCCAGTCCATCCCATAATCGTCGCATAGTCTTAAGAAGGCCTTGCGTGAAGAAAAAGCGCTGGCAGGAGCTGATTTGCTTTCTAACACTTGTAAACCGCAGTGTCGTTCGAAAGTGTTACAGCTACAGGAAGCCATACTTTTCTGATCGGTATCGAGACATGAGAGCGCCGACGAAGTCCGATGCATTATGGCATAGTTGCAGTGTGCAATACCTTTGCCAAAGCTAATAACTTGCAACAAGCCGCCCGAGAGATGAAGAGCTACTGCCGTGCAACATGGGTAATGTGCGAATAGATGGCCCATAGGGCCTCCAGAGAGAGATAGCTCGGATGGCTGGAATCGCACGGTCAGCGGTACGTGATCATAGAAATATGATATACACAACAGGATCATACAATTTTACCCCACGATGGGTACTTTATCCCCTGCTCGCATTGCCTGCTATGCGGCTGCATGTGCTTGCGCACGCGCTCACACGCTTGCATGTGCAGCACCGTAGTTGTACGTTCTTTGTGGAATACCCATTGCCTTACACATAGGCACAAATGCCGCCGCACGGGGGCTCACGTGTGGCACGCTCTTCTACCTACTTGCTGGTTTTCTGCCCTAAACCTCCCGTTACGACATGGCTTCCGTTGCTGAACAAGTCCAACAACTAAAACGCGAAATGGCCGATCAGCGCCGCAAACGGGCCGAATCGCTGCAGCAGATTCGCAGTGATGTGCATGCCGTGGAAGGCACGGTGGCCGATATG
>NZ_JAWOAR010000343.1:0-8372 GCF_046498435.1 Longimonas sp.
GATAATCCTTTAGCAAAAGCACAAGTTAAGACCAACAGTAAAAAGATACATGTAAAATACTTTGATAAAAAGAAAGTGTTAGGTATGGCAAAAATGTAAAAGTGGCCCCCACCGAAGAGGAAGATCCGGAGTTTAGCCTGCTGGATGCGCGCTACAACGTCATTCGCCATGTAGCCACGCCCGTGCGCTCAGCCAATGCCGGGGGCGATGTGGTGGATCCGCGCTCGGGCGAGGTCATCCGCGCACACATGAACATGTACCAGGGCCTCGACGAGCGGCTGCGCTGGTGGCTCATTTCGCAGGTAGCCACGGCGAACCCGGAGTTCCAGACCGACGAACTGGCCGAGGAAGATATGGGGGAAGCCCTGCGCTACGTTGTCTCCCACGAAATGGCCCACGCGCTGGGCCTGCCGCACAACCAGCGCGCCAACTTCGTGTATCCGGTCGATTCGCTCCGCAGTCCCACCTTTGTGGAGGAACGCGGGCACTCGGCCTCCTCGGTCGGGCGCACGCGTTACAACTACGTGGCCCAGCCGGGCGATGGCGTATCGCCCGAACGGCGCGCCGGCGTGTGGGATGAGTTCGCCATCATGTGGGGCTACCGCCCGATTCCCGAAGCCACCACGCCCGAAGACGAGTTCGACACGCTCAACGAGTGGATTCTGGAGCGGGCCGACGACCCGTGGTTTCGCTCGGCCACCGCCCAGTTTGGCATGGACGTGGAGTGGGACCCGTACCGGATGACAGAGGGCATCTCCGATGATCCCGTTGAAGCCGCCGAGTATGGCATGCGCAACCTGCGCACCGCCACCGCAAACCTGATGGATTGGGTGCTCGACGAGGGCGACGACTACTACGAACTGGAAACCCATTACCTGCAGAACCTGACGCAGTGGAATCGCTATGCGCAGCATGCCGCGTCGGCGGTCGGTGGGTCGTGGACGCACCACAAGCGCTACGGCGAGGAGGGCTGGGTCTACACGCCCATTGAGCCCGCGTATCAGCAGAAGGCGATGGACTTCATTGGCGAGCATGTTCTGCAGACCCCCGACTGGGCGCTCGATATGGATCTGCTGCGCCGCATCGAGCACGCAGGCGCGGTGGAGCGCATCCGGGCGTACCAGGAGTTGGCCGTACAGCGCCTGCTCAACCACGCCCGCCTGGCTCGCATGATTGAGCACGAGGCATTTCTGGGAAGCGACACCTATCGCCCCGCCGACATGCTCGACGACGCGCGGGCCATGGTGTGGCGCGAGGTGCAGCAGGGCGAGGCCATCGACACGTATCGGCGCAACATGCAGCGCGCGTATCTGGAGCAGGCCCACCACCTGCTGCACGACGCCGAGGCCGACCACTGGGAGCCGCCCGCATCCGGCAATCTGCGTGTAGGCAGCAACGACACCCCGCCGCTGAATGCCGACCTCCACATCAGCCAGTCGGATATTCGCCCGCTGGTGCGCGACCAGCTCCGGCTCCTGCGCGACGAGATCACCGAGGCGCTCAATGCCGACGTATCCGACCGCATGACTCGCATTCATCTTGAGGACACCCTGGAGCGCATTGACCAGGCGCTGTAGTTAGGTGCGGACGTGCGGAGGTGCAAAAGAGTACCCACACCTTCTTTTTTCCATCCATCCATCCTCTATTCCTCCATCCTTCCACACGCCCATACGTCCGTACCTACATTGATCCATCGCACATCGGTTACGATCTGATGCGCCGGGCATTCGCATTTAAAGGATGCATCTTGTTTGTTACCGATGCTCCATCTTCTTCAGAAGCCTCACTCCATATGACCAGTGAACGTCGCGCCGCATGTATCGCCGGTGCTTCCCTCGGCCTTATTCTTGTTTTTGTGGATGCGATGGTTCTTCGCCTCGTCGGATCCTTCGCGGCAGGCGTCCTGCTTATCCGGTTATGGACGCCCGCCTCCGGAAAAGCCATTCCGCTTACCGAAGGCTCTCGGATGGGCATCATTACCGGGCTCATTGTGGGGATAACGCGGCAGTTCTTACTTCTCGTGCTCGTGATTATCGGCGTGTTTATCGACCCAGCCCCCGCATTCATGCAACCGCCCGACGATGCAGTGCTGTATGCCTTTGAACAGGAGTGGGGCATCAACTACTACACCTTCAATATTCTGCTCGACGTGTTTGGGGGCTGTGTGGCCGCGGGCCTGGGGGCTGCGCTTGGCATCCGGCTCTACGAAAGCGATGAAAGCCCCTGATGCCCACCAACCCCCGTATGGAAATTCGCCCAAATCATGGCTCGAATCTGTCCAGCCGCTGTTTTGTGGGGATCCGCTTGTTTAGAATAGGTCTAAACAACTGACTCCTCAAATAATCTGAACCTTCCAATGAAACGCAATACATGGACAGTGTGGAGTATGGTGGGGGCTTTGCTGCTCGGCAGCATGGCGCTCATAGGCTGCGGCACCGATGGTGACGACGCCGAAGACGACGACCTTGTCATCTATACCGGACGCAGCCAGGCGCTGGTCGAGCCGCTGGTTGAGCAATACCGCGAGCAAACCGACCGCTCGGTCGAAGTCCGCTATGGATCCGACGCTCAACTGCTGGCGGCCCTCGCGGAAGAGGGCGACGAAAGCTCTGCCGATGTGTTTTGGGCCAACACCACCGGCGCCCTCGGCAATGCCTCCGAAGAAGGCCGCCTGACCGATCTGCCCGACGATCTGCTCGACCTGCCCGATTACTTTGTGCCCAGCAGCGCCCAGTGGACGCCGCTCACTGCACGGTTCCGGGTCCTGGCGTACAACACCGACCGCGTAGATCCGGAAGACCTACCCGACTCCGTGCTCGACCTGCCCGAGCAGTCTGACCTTGAGGGGCGCTTCGGGTGGACGCCCGCGTACTCCAGCTTTCAAGACTTCGTGACGGCGCTTCGCGTAGTCCACGGCGATGACGATGCCCAGACATGGCTGGGAGATGTAGAAGACAACCTGGATCCGAATGCGTATAACTCGAACACCCCGCTTTTGCAGGCCCTGGCTGCCGAGGAGATCGACGCCGGGCTCACGAACCACTACTACGTGCTTCGGCTGCGTCATGGAGATGCGAAGGTCGAAGATGAAGACGATATCGATCCCGAAGCTCCTGTAGATATCCACCGCTTCGAGGATGGCGATGTCGGCAATCTGGCGCTGGTAACTGGGGCGGGCGTGCTCGAAACCAGTTCGCAGCCCGAGGCCGCTCAGGACTTCCTGCGCTTCCTCCTGGATACCGAGGCCCAGACATTTGCTGCAGAAACCTTGAATGAGTACCCCGTGGTGAACGGCATTGACGTGCCTTCGTACATGCTGCCGGTTGATGAAGCGTTGCAAACCAGCCCCGAGTTCGATCTGGAGCAGCTCCGCAACATCGACGAAACGCTCGACCTGCTGCGCGGTGAAGGACTGCTGTAGCTGGTTGGTTTGTCCGTTCGGTGATCTCCAAGTACTGTGCTTCCTCCCCGCTGGATAACATTCTGGCACGACCACTTGCGCGACCGGTGGTACCTTTTGGTGCCGGTCGCGCTTGTCGTCGTTGGGGTGCTCATTCCATTGGTCTACCTGCTCGTGCGGGCGGCACAAGCCGAGGCCGATGTGCTGTACCGCCTTGTCATTCGGATGCGCAATGTCGAGTTGCTATGGAATACCATTGCACTTACGGGGGGCGTGCTGGTGGGCACCACGCTGCTGGCGTTTCCGCTGGCGTGGCTCACTGCACGCACCACCCTGCCGGGCACGCGCATCATTACGTGGCTGGGCGTGCTGCCGCTGGCCATTCCCGGATACGTGATGGCCTACGCCCTCCTCGGGGCCACCGGCAGTCAGGGCGTGCTCAATCAGGTCGTGGGGCTGCCCATCGACCGGCTGCACGGCTATTGGGGAGCCTGGGCAGCGCTTAGCCTGGGCACGTTTCCGTATCTCTTTCTGAACCTGCGCACCGCGCTGCTGGGGCTCGATCCGGCCATCGAGGAGTCGGCCCAGGCGCTGGGCTACCCGCGCACCCAGGTGTTCTGGCGCGTGGTGCTCCCGCAGTTGCGCCCAGCGTTTCTGGCGGGCGGCCTGCTCGTAGGGTTGCACGTGCTGGGCGATTTTGGGGTCGTGTCGCTCATGCGTTTTGAGACATTCAGCTATGCGCTCTACCTGCAATACGCCGCATCGTACGATCGCATCTACGCTGCATGCCTGGCGCTCATGCTGCTGGCCCTGACCATCGCCATCCTCTTTTTGGAGGCGCGCCTGCTCAAGGGGCTGCTCTACCACCGCACCGGCACGGGCACGGGGCGTCCCGCTACGCCTGTTCACCTTGGTGTGTGGACAGGTGCGGCTTACGGCGTGGTCGGGGGCATCGCGCTCACCTCCGTCGTCATTCCCGCGGGTACCGTTGTCTACTGGATGGCCTCGGCTGCACAAACCGGCGTGCCGTGGGGCGGCCTCGGCACAGCACTCTGGGATTCGTTTTCAGCGTCGGCTCCAGCTGCACTCCTGGCTGCCGCGCTGGCGCTGCCGGTGGCATACCTAAGCGTGCGCATGCCCTCGCAACTGACGGCGGGGCTGGAGCGCATTGCCTACCTGGGCTATGCGACGCCACCGCTTGCCTTTGCGCTGGCACTCATCGTGTTTACCCTGCAAGTTATGCCTTTTGCGTACCAGACGCTCGGGTTGCTCGTGGTGGCCTATGCGCTGCACTTTATGGCCGAGGCCGTTGGGCCCATCCGTAGCGCACTCTACCAGGCACCGCCCAACATCGAAGAAGCCGCCCGCTCGCTCGGACGCACGCCGCTGCGCGCCTTTGTGAGTGTGACGCTTCCGCTCTTACGGTCTGGACTTATCGTGAGCGTGGCGTTTGTCTTTCTCTCGGCGATGAAAGAGCTGCCGCTCACGTTTTTGCTGTCGCCGCTTGGCTTCGATACGCTCGCGCTGAACGTATGGAGCTATGCCAACGAAGCCATGTTCAGCCGCGCCGCGCCATACGCACTCGCCATCATGGGCTTTTCAGCGCTGTTTGTGGGACTTTTGCTCGTTCGCGAAAAAACAACGAGCCGTCAAACGCACACCGCTCCCATGTCGTAACAAGCCATCCACTGGCCGTTATCCTTTTTGCATAGCCGCGTGGCCCTTGCAAGCCGTGCGTTGGGTATGACCGATCCGATTCTTACCGTTGACGGCATCACAAAGTCGTACACTGCCGAGGGGCCACCTGCGGTCGACCGGGTGTCGTTTCAGGTGGCCGATGGCGAGATCCTTGCTGTGCTCGGCCCCAGCGGATGTGGCAAAACCACGATGCTGCGCTGCATTGCCGGATTCGAGCGCCTCTCTGCCGGATCCGTCAAAATGCGCGACCGCATCCTGACCAATGCTCACACCCACGTGCCTGCCGAGCGCCGTGGTATCGGCCTCGTCTTTCAGGACTATGCGCTCTTTCCGCATCTGAGTGTGCTCAAAAACGTGATGTTCGGCCTCCGCTACCACACCGACCTGCCCGACAAAGAAGGCCGCGCCCGCAAAGCGCTCCAGATGGTCGGCCTGCAAGGCTACGCCGACCGCACGCCACACCACCTGTCGGGCGGACAGCAACAGCGCGTGGCGCTGGCTCGCGCTCTGGCGCCCAAGCCCGAGCTGCTACTGCTCGACGAACCCTTCTCTAATCTTGATGCCCTGCTGCGCCAAACCACGCGCCAGGAGGTGCGCACGCTGCTCAAAGACAACGGATTAAGCGCCGTCCTCGTCACGCACGATCAGGAAGAGGCGCTCTCCTTTGCCGACCGCGTGGCCGTCATGCGGCGCGGACGCATCGAGCAGGTGGGTACGCCCGAGGAGGTCTACTACCAGCCCCGCACGCTCTTCGTAGCGCAGTTCCTGGGCCGCACCAACCTGCTTATGTCCGATGCCGACGGCACCGAAGCCGAAACGCCTATCGGACGCCTGCCGCTGAACCGACCGGCTTCGGGGCGCGTGCTCGTATCGCTGCGCCCGGAGCACCTCACGCTGGCTGCCCCGCAGAACGTGCCCGACCCCGACGGCTACACGCCAGGCACCGTCATCGACCGCGCGTTCAAAGGGCACGACATCACCTACCGCGTGGCCTGCGACAGCAGCGAGTATCTCGTGCACACCTCCAACCGCTTCTCCTTCCAACCCGGCGACGACGTGTACATCCGCCCGCTGGAGCCGGGGGTGGTGCTCGAAAGCAGTCCTGCTGAGCTCAACACGTCTGCGTAACCGGCACTTGCGCTGCCCCGGCTCGTTACAGGCAGATGTGTCCTGCTTTGCTTGCTCCCCTACGTTATGTCAACGCGTCTGCTGGTTGCCACCCTGTTTGCTGCCCTTCTTGGAGGCGGAGGCCTAAGCATCCCCCTACATGCCCAGTCGGGCCCCGACGCCCCGACCTCCGAAGCTGCGTGGACCGGAAGCTGGGAGGGACTCTTGCCAGTGCCTGGCGCGGAGTTGCGCGTGGTACTGCATCTTGACCGCACCGACAGCGGCCTCACCGGCACCATGGATAGCCCCGACCAGGGCGCGTCGGACATTCCGCTGGGCGATATCACCGCTACGGATGATAGCCTCACGCTCGACGTGCCATCCATTGCCGGGCGATATGAAGGCGTGCGCACCGCCCCCGACACCGTGCAGGGCACCTGGATTCAGGGCGATATCGAACCCAACCTCACACTGGCCCGCACCGACACACCCTCGCAGGTGAACCGTCCGCAGCAGCCCGAGGCGCCGTTTCCGTACGCCACCGAAGACGTGACCTTCGCGACAATCGCCGAAGAGGGGCACACGCTGGCCGGTACGTTTTCGCATCCCGATGCCAACGAACCGGTGCCCGCTGTGGTACTGATATCGGGCTCAGGGCCGCACACGCGCACCGGCGAAACCGCAGGTCACGAAACGCTCACCGTGCTCGCCGACCATCTCACGCGGCAGGGCATTGCGGTGCTACGCTACGACGAGCGCGGACAGGGCGAATCCGAGAGCACGCTGCGGGGCGCCACCACACCCATGCTGGCCGACGACGTACGCGGCGCGCTCACGTACCTGCAAGATCGCTCCGAAGTCGATGCCGAGCGCATCAGCCTTGTTGGGCACAGCGAGGGCGGGCTCATTGCTGGATACCTGGGGGCGCGCCACCCCGAACTGGTCGATGTTCTCGTGCTCGTGGGCAGTCCCGGCATACCCGGCGATGCGATCTTGGGCGATCAGCTCGCATCCAGCGCTGAGCGCGCGGGTATGCAGAGCAGCCGCGTGAATGCTCAGGTGGAAGTCCAGCAGCGCGTGTTCGACATCTTAAAGCAAGATGCCGACTCCACCACCATTGTGAGCGATCTGCGTGCGTTCATCGCCGAAACGAGCGGTTTGGCAGAGGGCGAAATGGTCGAGGGCGAAATCCGCAGTCTTATGGATCCGTGGTTTCGTTTTTTTGTGCAGTACGACCCGACCTCCGACCTGCAGCAGCTTACCCAGCCCGTACTTGCGCTTTTGGGCGAGCGCGATCAGCAGGTACGTCCCGCCATGAATGCCGAGCCGCTCGAAGCCGCCTTGCACACGGCCCCCACCTCAACCTACGACGTGGTAGTGCTCGACGCATTGAATCATCTCTTCCAGACTGCCGAAACCGGCGCGCCCAGCGAGTACGCACAGATTGAGGAGACCATGGCCCCCGACGTGCTCGACCGCATCGCCACATGGATTCTTGAGCATTCTGCCGACCGCCGTTCTGCCGATGAGTAGCACCGCGCCATGCCCTCCATTCACCTGAACGCCTCATCCGATACGTGGTGGACGCAGGCGCAGTGCGATCTGCGGGCGGCCGAGCATCTGCTGCAGGGCGGATTTGCGCGGCATGCAGCGGTGCTGGCGCATCTCGCGGTTGAGAAGGCGCTCAAAGCGGTGTACCGCCATCAGCACGAAGCGCCGCCGCCCGCGAGCCATGACGTAGCCTATCTGGCTGAGCAGATCGCCTGGCCCGAGGAGAACGTCCCGCACGATTGCGCCCGCATGCTCGACGCGCTGGGCGCTCATGGCGTGGTGGCGCTGTACACCGACCAGGCATTTGGGCCGGGCGTCCCCAATGACAGGTTCGAAATCCTGGGCGAAGTATCCCATCACCATTGTAATCGCTATGAGAGCGGCTATGAAGGCCCAGGGAGCCCTGTTGATTGCTTTCCCGTAATAAGCTAGAACTGACATTGCGATCCCCCTATGCGTAAATAGAACGGTGCCCGACGGCGCGACCTCGTTCCACTTGAGGAAGGATCGTTTACACATTATGTAATTTTCTCCAGTATATGTTAGGCGTTACGGGGCTATTCTGCCCTTTTATTACATGAAACGGGGGAATATCCGGACCCCCGTACGATTCAGG
>NZ_JAWOAR010000099.1:0-2962 GCF_046498435.1 Longimonas sp.
ATCTCGCTGACGGTGCCTGCCTGGCACGCAAGCAGGTGGGCAGCTTGCTCCAGGCGCATCGTCCGAATCAGGTCTGTGGGCGTCAGGCCCGCCAGCGCCTTCAGTTGCCGATGGAGGTGCCCGCGACTCACACCCACCTCATCGGCCAGGCGCTGCACCGAAAACGTATCATCGCTGAGGTGCAAGGCAACGGTCTCACGCACCCGTCCCAGAAACACATCGGTCGTCGAAGCCACGGCCTCGAGTTCAGGAAGCCGCGTGGAAGGGTCCGTATCTTTGCCAGCATGAAGGGCCATGCCCTCCTGCTGAAAGCGCTCGCGCAGCCGCGTCCGCACTGCAATCAGGTTCGTGATGTGCGCCTGGAGTTCGGCGACGTCAAAGGGCTTGGTGAGGTAGGCGTCGGCCAGTTCGCCAAGGCCCTCGATCTTGTCTTCGGGTGCAGCCTTCGCAGTAAGAAGGATAACGGGGATGAAGCCGGTTTCGGGGTCGGATTTAAGCGCGCGGCACAGTTCCATTCCGTCGAGTGTGGGCATCATAACGTCGGAGAGCACGATGTCGGGCAGGCGCGCTTTGGCAAGCGCCAGACCAGCCTCGCCGTCGGCTGCTTCGAGGATGCGGTAGGGAGCGTATGGGCCCGAAGCCTGTTCGAGATGACGGCGAATGTAGGCCCGCACCTCGGGGTGATCCTCCACCACGAGGATTGTGGTCCGGTCGGAATCCGGGTCGGTCTCGTCAAGCGCCGGGCCATGGCCAGAGTGGTCAGGGGTGAGGTCCACGAAGGTGTGTGTGGTATCCGGGGTCCAGGAAGCGGCGGGTTGGGCGGGTTGCCTCGGGGCGATATGGGCTGCTCTCCGGGGGAGCGTCAGGGTAAATGTGCTCCCGGCGCCCCTTTCACTTTCCACGGTGAGCGTCCCTTCGTGGAGGTCCATGATCTCCTTGGCGAGAGCCAGCCCGATTCCAGTGCCCGGATGCATCTGCATGGCACCGCCCACCCGGTAGAATCGGTCGAAGATGTGGGGGATGTCGTCTGCCGGGATGCCAGGACCGCTATCCTGCACAGATACGCGGGCGATGCCGTGCCGGGCGGTTATGGTGACGCGCACGGCGCCGCCCGTCGGGGTGAACTTGAGCGCATTTGAAAGCAGGTTGACGACGACCTTCTCCAGTTGCATCGGATCGGCCACCACCTCAACCGAATGCAGCGGCCGGTCCACGTCCAGATCGATCGATTTGCGCGTAGCCAGTGCCTGAAAGAGATCGGCGATGCCTACAACAAAGGCACAGAGCTCAAACGGGCGAACCTGAAGTTGCGTACGCCCAGCCTCCAGGCGTGCCACATCCAGAATCTGATTGACGAGGTCCAGCATCCGGCGGGCGTTGCGGCGCGCAAGATGGACCTGTGGTGCCATTGGTGTAGGCAAAGCGCCATAGAGACCGGATTTGAGATCGTCGAGGGGGCCAAGGATGAGCGTGAGCGGGGTTCTGAACTCATGACTGACGTTGGAAAAGAAGGCGCTTTTGGCCGTGTCGAGTGTTTGCAGGCGCCGGGCCTGAGAGGCTACCGTTTCCTTTTCGGATTGAAGCTGCCGGGTCCGCTCGTCCACCACCGCTTCGAGATGTTGCCGTCGCCGCTGTTGCGTTTGCTCGCGGAGATGCAGCCCCCCTCCGAGAGCGGCCAGCAGTCCGAGAATGCACAGAAAGGCGAACCAGCCCGTTTCATAGAAATAGGCCGGGACCACCAGGCTGGCCTCCACCGGGTCGCTCCACACGCCGCCGCCGTTGCGCGCCTGCACCCGAAACGTGTACCTGCCGGGCGCAAGGCCGCCATAGACCGCAGAGCGTGCGGTGCCCTGGTCGCGCCACGTCGCGTCGAGACCTACGAGTTGCGTGCGGAAGCGAAGCAGAGCCGGTGCGGTGAAGTCAAGCGCTGTGTAGACCATCGAAAGTGAGCGCTCGCCCCGGGGCAGCCGGATGGACGACATGTCCGATGTGGGCACCTGCTCTTCTGAATCCGTCTGGATGGCTTCCACCAGGACGTGCGGCGGGCGCTCAAACTGCTCGGCATATGCCGCCGGATCAATGCGCGTGACGCCCTGACTGGACGGGATCCACAGGCTGCCATCAGGGGCCCGGGCGGGACGAGAAAAGAAGTGAGACGACCCGAGATGGCCGTCGGAGGGGCGAAGCGTAATCACGTCGATGGAGACGGGCGTTGTCGCATCGAAGGCGCGCTCGAGATCTGCCGTGCGAACACGGTAGAGCAGCGACCGGCCGTTCATCCAGGCAAAGCCAAGGTCGTCGAAGATGATGGATAGGAGGTACGTGGTAGGAAGTCCAGCCTCAAGGCCCACCACGTCGAGCGCGCCATTGCGGAGGCGCACCAGTCCGAGGGTTTCGGTTGCAGCCCAGAGCGATCCGTCGGGTCCGGTGATCAAGTCGCGCACCGGTACGCCCGCCAGCGCTTCCACCGGGCGTGCGGTTCCGTTTTCAACCACGACGAGCCCGCCTCGACACGCAATCCAGAGCCGCCCGTCGGGGGTACGGTGCACATCCATGGTCCAGGAGGTGCCCGACACGGCAAGCGGGATGCGAATCGAGTCGGTTGCGAGGAGCGTCTCGGTATCCACGCGCACGACCTGCCCTGGGCCGGCCCCCACCCACAGGGCATTGGGGTAGGCGGGATCGGGAAAGGGGACCTCCAGAGTATGGTAGCTTGGGCTCTCCCAGAAATCCGTGCCCCGGTTGCCGTTCAGCCGCACAAGCCGGTTCACGTACGTCCCAAACCGCCGTCCGTGGCCGTCTTCGGTGACCATACCCACGGTTCGAACGCGACCTGGGTCATCAAACGGTAACGCTGCGGCGCCGGGGCGAACGATGCTGCTGGACCAGGACGCGCTATGTGCTACGAAGAGGGCCGCATTTTCGGCACTGCCCCGGGTACTGACCAACACCTCGCCCGTAG
>NZ_JAWOAR010000123.1:0-4012 GCF_046498435.1 Longimonas sp.
ATGCCGGTGGCCTAAAACTGTCTAAGAAACCGCATATCGTTTCGGAAAAACAACTGAATGTCGTCAATCCCGTACTTCAGCATGGCAATCCGTTCGATACCCATGCCAAAGGCGAAGCCGGACACACGTTCCGGGTCGTAATCCACGAACCCATAGACCTCGGGGTAACGCTGCGGCGCCGGGGCGAACGATGCTGCTGGACCAGGACGCGCTATGTGCTACGAAGAGGGCCGCATTTTCGGCACTGCCCCGGGTACTGACCAACACCTCGCCCGTAGCCGTCGCTATGGCCGACTCTGCAGACAGCGGGGCGCCCTCGTCCGAGCCAAACCGCCGGAACGGCTCGGGCGTCACCTGAAGCAAGCCGCCGCCGGACGAAAGCACCCACACGTTCCCCTGCCGGTCTTCGTACAGGCTTTCGAGCCACCGGGCGCCTTCGGGCCGGATACGCGCAACCGTCACATCTCCATCGAACACGGTAAGGGTCCCGTCGCTGATGATAGGCTCCGTCCAGACCCGCCCCGCCCGGTCAATGAGGTGTGCCGAGCGCGGGACGTCTGTCACAGGATACGCACCACGGTACGTCCCGTCGGCATCCGTAAGTTGGATGCGCATGTTCTGCATCTCTGCGAGCGATGCAGGATCTGCACCCACCGGACGGTGAAAGAGCGGGCCGTGCTGGGTCTGCTCGAACCCAAAGAGCCGCCAGCCCGCTACCGGCGTAAACCGCGCGCCATCCCACCGTGCCACGACCCCGCCGTGCCGGTGGAGGAACGACGCCGGCAGTCCCGGCGCATCTGTCGTGTCGAGATACGTCCATGGGGTGCCAGACGCATCCACGGCAAGCGGTGTCCAGACGGGACGCGTTTGCTGGTCGAGAACCTCCCAACCGGCAGGGCCGAAGCGCGCGAGATTCCGGCCGGTGCCCGATGCCCAGACCGTGCCGCCGCCGTCTTGCACAAGCCCTCCAATCCAGTCTATATCCGGAATGCGGTGGGCGGTCCACGTACCCGCACGCAGCCGGTACGTCCACCCCGACTTTCCCCCTACCCACAGGTCGCCGGAGGGCAAAACGTCGACGGCAACGAAGTCGTCGGTGTGGAAGGCGGGAACGGTTGCCGTGTTGAATCCGACAAAGCGGGCGCCGTCGAATCGGAACAGCCCCTGATCGGTGGCCACCCAGAGGTATCCGTCGGGCGTCTGGGCGACGTCGGAGGCGCGGCCCAGAAGACCATCGTCAATGGTCCAGTTTCGCATGCGAAACGAGGTAAACGCGACCGGAGGCGTACGCTGGGCATCTGCCGCTGTGCGCGCTTCGCCAGATAGCGGATCTTGGGATAGCGTATCTGATGCGATGACCGCCTGGCGGGCGAAGGACGCCGAACGACTGTAGGAACCGGCACCCGCTGCAAGCGCAAGCAGACCCATCGTGACGATGAGGAGACAGAGACCAAGAAGGAGTCGCCTCTTCTCCCAGCTGCGGAATGAGGCCGCGCGCTGGGCGGCTTCGGGAGCGTCTCCCTCTTCGTGTGCCATGGACTGCACGATTGGTGGTTGCTACGCAAATGGCTGGTAGCATTCACGATAGCCACAACGTGGTGTCGGAAGGCCGCACATCGGGAGCAAATGGTGCTCCGTATCGGGCGCAACCCGTTGGATCTCCAGAGTTCGCCGAAAACCATTCCGTAGCTTCATCACATCTCGCCCTGTCTTCGACTACGGGTAGGGCCTGGTGGAGGCTGTGAGCAGCTTTGTGCTGCCGAAGGTGATTTAATAAAATGTATAAACCGTATCATGGTGCGCCAGTTGCCTATCGTTCAGGAGAGGGTTCTTGCTTGGGACGCCGCAGCTTATATCCGCCGTAGCCAAGCCCGGCCAGAAGCAGGTAAACGAGGCCAGGGAGGGGGACAATCGGGGGGGCGTCGGGATCATCCGAGGGAGTCCCAATTCCGCCACCTGTATTGCAGCTATTACTCTCATTGTTGTTGCAATAAGTTGTCCCATCAGGGTTTACGCAGCACGTTCCGGTATTACCGCTATTCCCAACCTGGCAATCCGATGCATCACAGCATTCAACACCAGCAGGGCCCCCTTCGTCTTCCGGAGTACAACTGAGTGCTATAGGTCCTTTTCCTACCCGTTCAGCGGAATTTCTACTATTGCCACCACTGTTCCCACCATCAGAGTCATAGAAATCGCGAGCCCAGTCGGACTCGCCCCAGGAGCGGTCGTCCTGTTCAACGCCCCACGGGTCGCGGGTATTCCAGGGGTCATTGGTATTCCACGCGTCCCTTTCTTTGTCGTCTTGCTCGGGTGCGTCCCATATAGAACGCGTTTCTTCTTCCTGGTCGGGAGCCGCGTCAAAGGGACTCGTCCAAGTGCTCTGAGCAGCAGCCGACTGAGGGGTAGCAAAGCCAGCACTTCCCAACAGAACGACCATTAGGAATGCAACAATCCACAGGGGCAAACAACGAGTTGCGTGCCCCTGAAAGCGTCTGTGTTTGCTACTCTGCTCACGTAAGGTCGAGGTACAATGTAGCATTCGTGCGATACTTGTATGTGCAATTACCGATGTCTTCCGCTCACCAGCGGTTGTGGTTTCCGTGGCGTGATGTCCTTGCCTACTCGTTGCTTGCTCCAACTACGCGGTCCTCTGCATCATTTTGGAGATGTGTGTACGCTGCGCATCAGGTGCAGCGTAGCCTCTAACGATTCGACTTCTTTCACACAATGCGCTGTCATGCTTCCGCCATGCAGATTCACATCTGACATTTGCTTCGCTTGGAGCATCAGCCACGGGCTCCGCGTGCAATGTCGAACATTGAGCTTGTCTGATCGGCGCGCTTGCAAGGTGGGCACTCGTATGGATTCTCCACCCCTTCTTCGCTCTTGCTGTCGCGGCCCGACGTCGAAGCAGTTTGTCCGTTCTTTTTTGCATCCCCGACGTTTGCTGGCGACTCGCTCCCAACAAGTGTGTCATACCCGCTGACCATTTTGCCAAAGTTGATGGAGGATCTCGTGTCTTGTGCGGCCTCTTTCTCTTCGAGCGCAGTTGAGTAGGCCTCTTGCTGCGTACTCAGATTATCAAGGCAGGCTTTCGCACGCTGCAGCCGTGACTTCGCATCATTCAGGCTGCTGGATGTGTCAGTTGTTGAGTTAGCACCTTCATTGCCCGCCCCCTCCCTTGAAAAACCCGCTTTTGAAGAACCGTTGAGGCGTGCCTGCATCTGTCGTAGCTTGTCCATCGCTGTCTCTCGTGCCCCCTCTTCCTCTTCTGGCTCCGAGGCTGCCTGCGTCTCAGTCTGATCAGAGTGGGTAGAGCGCTCTACCACGCGAGCAAATGCTTCCTCAATCGAGCAATTTTCCTCGTAGGCATACTCCGCAATGCGCATCCAGGTACTCCGCGGGATGCGCACGGTGCGCTTCGAATGCACGACCGAGTTCTTTTCTCTCATCGACTCGCTTTCAGCAGGTGCGTAGGACGTCATGGCGGGGTCAGACTTTACGATATGCATATCGGTCCTGGCTTTTGATTGTATAGTTGTTCGTGTGAGAATACGTCTGCGTGCAAGCATCTGAAGAGCGGCCCCGCCCCTTGGGCCAGCTTGAGCAAGTATTCTCTCGCTGGAGACACCGTGTGTCTTGATTGCACTTGTTATCATAAGTAGATCACCTACACAGGTGCATGCATAGATCGCGCAACCTTGTATACAGATCAGCGATTTGCACAAATCTAGGGCTGGTTTGCATAGATCGTGCATCTTTTCTTGCAGATAATACCAGGTGCGAGACTTCGATGTACACGTTAGGTTGGAGGCCGCCCGGGATATCCGCACCCCAGGAGTACTCGGTCGCGGTGCTCCCAGCGCTTCGCTCCTGATCCCGGGCTAAGGATTTGCAGCCCATAGCCGGGTAACCTGTGCCGACCGCTGTCGGTACCGCTTGCGTCCCCGGCGACATTAAGGCGAGTTTCGTCGCTCACCGATTGCAAACACCTGTATGATGATTCAGC
>NZ_JAWOAR010000220.1:0-14183 GCF_046498435.1 Longimonas sp.
CTTGGGGGAATCATTTTCGGAATTGACAAAAAAGAGAAAAAAGAAATGGAAGAACAGGATACGGGTGATCCATATTACCAATTTCTCCGTACTGAGGAAATTGCTTTATATCAAAGTTTATTTAATAAAATAATTAACGAAGTAGATGTGGAAAATTATACTAAGTGGTCAAAGAATAAAGAATATGACTACGAACAGGCAAACAAAGATAATTTAATAATCAACAAATATCTTGAGAAAGCTAAAGAAGAAGGAATGCGTTCTGATTATCTTCACATTATAACGCTTCAGTATTTTTTTGCAGACTGGATGATGCGTGACTTTAATAAAAAAAACTGGGTCAAAAAAGTGGTAGAACTGGGTGGTGATTTCTTTCCATCAGCTCGATAAATGAAAGGAATTTTAGAAACATCGGAGCTATTTGAGGAGCTAACCCAGTAACTCTGTAGTTCTGGATCAACGTATGATAATGTATCACGTTACAATTTTCTCATCGATTATATAGTGAACTGAGATTATTAAAGATGTACTCCATATTTGGGAATTCACCCAGTGGTTCTACCTGTGTGTAAGACGATACACACCGCATTCCCCATGACCTCAAACCTCACCCTGCCACCGCCTCAGGCTTCACAAGCGCAGCCTCCAGCTCGGGGGCCGGTGTGTCGGCGTGGTCGGCAACGGTGGCGCGGGTGGTGGCGTAGCAGGTCTTGGTCTCCTGCACGCGCACCTGCACCGCCGTCACGCCGTGCTCCTGCAGCATGGCGAAGCCGTGCGTGCACAGATAGCGCGCCACGTAGGTGGCCAGGGCCTCGGTCGTGCTGCGTCCGTCGAGCAGGTAGTGCTTCACGCCGAGCGTAGCCAGGGCCTCGCGCAGCGCGGTATCATTCCGATTCACGTAGGTGCAGTGATCCCACGCATCAATCAAAGGAGATACGACGCGCTTCACCTCCTGAAAGTCGATCAGCATCTCCGACGGACCCGGCGTGCCGTCGAGTTCGATCCAGCAGGTGTACGAGTGGCCGTGCAGGTTGCGGCACAGACTGGGATGATCCGCCAGGCGATGCGCGGCCTCCCACCGAAAACGTTTGGCGACTGTCATACGAAACACACTAAGCAACGAGCAGACGAGCGATCCGCGCCAGGCACGGACCAATGCGTACCGACCGGCGCGCCACAGAGGTTCCCCACCTGCGCGCTCCTGTATCGATTTACGAGACCTTCGCGCTGCCGCGTGGAACTTGCTTCCAAAATCTGACTATCACGTCCATGTCTGCACAAGCAGCAGGCCTCCACTTGCCCAAGTGGCGGAATTGGTAGACGCGCTGGCTTCAGGAGCCAGTGTCCATTGCGGACGTGGAGGTTCGAGTCCTCTCTTGGGCACACAGTCCACACAACCCGAAACGCCTTGCTTTCCCCGAAAGCAGGGCGTTTTTGCATTTAGGGATGTTTATTGGGGAGAAAGTAGAGGGTCGCCTCCGTAGCGCACGTGTCGATGCGTACAGACCGGCCCACGCACCACGGAAAAGGGCCTCGCAGGTCCAGGTAAGCCCCCAACCGGCTATGCCGATGCGTACCCTCTATCTCTTATACCCAATCCGGTTGCCCCGTTGTGGAAATCGCTTTTCTGCACAACACCGGATGTACCCATCCACCCATCCACACCTAAACGCCCCATTTCCACAGGGCACCTTCAATCGTAAGGCCCGGGCCGAAGGCCATCGCTACGCCGTGTGTGCCGGTGTGCGGGCCCTGCTCCAGCATGCGCTTCAAGATGAACAGAATGGTGGGCGAGCTCATGTTGCCGTAGTTGCGCAAGACCTCCAGCGAGTCGCGCACCTTCGCATCCGACAGCTCCAAGACCTCCTGCGCCTTATCGACAATGGCGCGCCCGCCGGGATGGATCGCCCAGAAGTCAACCGTGGCCTCGTCGGGCACGAGCGCATCCACGTATTCGGGCAGGTGGTCGGCAATGACGCGGGGCACGCGCGAGGAGAGCCCCATCTGGAAGCCCGTGTCGCCGATGTCCCACGTCATATAGTCCATCGAGTCGTCGTCCATCGTGGTGCGCGAGTCAACGTATTCGAGCGCGCCCGTGGGTACGGTATCGCGCTGCGAGACGATGGCGGCTGCGCATCCGTCGGCAAAGAGCGCGTTGACGACGGCGGTTTCGAGCGAGTCGTTCACCTGAAAGTGCAGCGTGCAGAGCTCCGCGCACACAATGAGCACGCGCGCATCGGGCTGCGACTGACAGAAGCTGTGAGCTACGCGCAGGGCGTTGAACGCGGCGTAGCAGCCCATGAATCCGATAAATGTGCGCTGCGTGGTAGGCGAAAGTCCCAGTTCTTTTACGAGATGGATGTCGAATCCTGGCGCAAAAAACCCGGTGCAGCTTACGCCAATCACGTGGGTGATGTCTTCGGCCTTGGTATCTGACTGCGCAAGGGCCTGACGGGCGGCATGCTGCGTGAGCGGCAAGATGGCCTCGCGGTACTTATCGTTGCGATCGGACGTGGAGGGCGCGGGTTCGAGCGACCACGTAGGCGGGAAGAACGTGAAATTGGCGGCATCGTCTCTGGCGAAGTCGGCAAGGGCCGAGTGGCGCTGGTCGATGGCCGTGCCCCGGTAGATGGCCGGGATACGGGCGCGCAGCCGCTCGGGCAGCGATGTAATGCGCTGCATAAAGGCCGCTGTTTCGGGCTGTAGGGCGCGCGTTGGCGGCGTGGCCGTGGCGATGGTGTCGAGCACCGTAGGCATGTGTCAGGGGGCGTTGGAAGCAGAAGGCGAGCGCAGGGCGGTTTTTGCCTCATCCCAGAGGGCGTCGGCCTCGTCGAGCGAGACATCGTCCCACGACTTTTCGCGGGCGTGCAACTGCGCTTCGATGTACTGAAAGCGCTCCTGGAAGCGCGCGTTCGTGCCGCGCAGTGCGTTTTCCGGATTTATTCCAACCTGCCGCCCGTAGTTGACCAGTGCGAAGAGCAGGTCGCCAAACTCCTGGGCCCGCGCCTCGGCATCATCGGACGAGTCAGCCTCCTTAAATTCGGCAAGTTCTTCCTCGACCTTGGCCCAGGTGGATTGCGTATCCGGGAAGTCGAAGCCCACCCCGGCGGCTTTTTCCTGCATCCGAAAGGCCCGCAAGAGCGACGGCAGGTGCGCGGGCACGCCGTCGAGGGCCGACTTTAGGGCATCATCAGCGTCCTCATTGTCGGATTCTTGCTGCTTGATGCGCTCCCAGTTGGCAAGCACCGCGTCGGGGTCGTTGGTCTCCAGGTCGCCAAACACGTGCGGATGGCGGCGCACCAGCTTGTCGATTTCGGCGTCGATCACATCTTGCACGGTAAAGCGCCCGGCCTCTTCTGCGATGGTGCTGTGGAAGAGCACATGCAGCAGTACATCCCCCAGCTCCTTCTGCAACTCCGTGGGATCGCCCGACTCGATGGCCTCGACCACCTCGTAGGCTTCCTCGATAAGCAGATGTTTTACGGATACATGGGTCTGCTCGCGGTCCCACGGGCAGTCCTGGCGCAGTTGCCGCACAATGGAGGCGAGGTCGGCATAGCGCTCGGTGTGCGCCTCGGGTTCGCGGTACTGCGCATCGTAGATCGGATCGTCGAGACGCGGAGCGTTGGAGTCGGTTGGCATGAAAAGCCCGTGGGGAGGTTGAGGCAGAGTAGCTTGCGTGTGGACGTATGCATAACGAATCCCCACGGAGTGGGTTGCTCGATCGATGCTTCACAGACGCCTCGGTCCCGTAACGCACTGCACATACGTTTTGCACATACGTTTTGACGCTGGAACAAAGGGTATAGGAGTGCTTACACTTTCAATCCCAAAGGCAGAGTGCCCTGCGCTCTGCTGGCGGGTTGCTCTTTCACATATGGGGATGACACGGCTTCGACGGGTGGTAAACGCGCGGCGGGCTGTCCTTCCGAGCTGCCTAATATGCTCGTTAATCTCGTTAGGAACTTGTAAATGCGGACGATTACACGTACGCGATGGCGGCGTAACAGCCCCCATCTGTCTCCTGTCAGGCTTGTCTGTCGGTTTGCCTGAGACATCATATTAGACAGAATAGCCACACCCATTCCGGCTGGATGTACTGTGGTGAACCTTGATCAGCCTTGGCACTCCTCTGGCCTCGTGGTTCGGCTGGAGAGGAGCCGCGACATTGAAATAGAACCACTATGAAGGTAGATGCTCGACACGAGCGGCCATTCGGACCCGGGTTCGACTCCCGGCATCTCCACACTTATTTGCACTTGCTGTGCTGCATTCGCAGCATGGCACACCCCCTGCTGATCGGCTGACAGCAGGGGGTTTTGTATGTTTAAGGGGTAGTTGTTAGAAGGGGTAGTTGTTAGATCGCAAGTGATGCCGCGCAAGCAGTCATCCCGAACAATCCTGACAGCCGCTGGGAGCAGAGCCGGGATCTTCTGTGGACTTCCATGACAATCATGCGCGTGAGCTACCCAACCATTGACGTGTGACAGAGCACTACTTTGTCCACGTTGCTGCACTGTAGGCCGAGTAGATGTGCACGACCCAGCCCATGGTACCAAATGAAACCGCCCACACGACACCAGCAAGCACAAAATGAATAGCGGCAGCAATGAGGCGTCCCTGCACGAGCTGTCCAAGTCCTGCAATCAGAAAACTGGCCAGCGCGGCAATGACGTTTCCTCCTGATCCTTGTTCGGCCATGAACTTCTATTGGCATTGAGGTAGAGAGCAAATACGACGTGTTCAACGTAGGGATTACGTAACAAAGAAGCGAACAAGGGGCACCAATGGATGAGTTGTGTGCTTTTTATGATCAACTGCGGATCTCTGCACATGATCTTCGATTCGAGTACAGGATTTCAGTGAAGATAATGTGGATGCACTGTAAATCTGTCTGTGTTGATAATCCGTGTTGATTCCGTTTGTTGATCGTTTGTACTCTCATGGTTCCTTACTCCAGTAATCCGGCCCTCATTATGTCGGACGAATACAGCATGCTTCGCGGCTTTTATGATGCCGTTGAGGCGCTGTTGGATGCGCCCCAGCATGTGCTCTTTAGCATACACGAAACGATTTCGGACTGGTCGCCCGCTGATCACCTGTATCACATTCTGCGTTCGAATAGCAAGTCGCTGAAAGCGGCTCGCCTGGCGGCCACCGACCGTGGCCCAACGGTGCACGAGGGCACCCCCAACGATGTTGGGACGCGCGTGCTCGAAGAAGGATCGTTTGGAGATCTGGAGGCCGAAGCGCCGCCGTCGGTGCGCCCGCCTCAGGACCTGACTCGGTCGAACTTGCGCACGGCGTATCAAAAGAGCCGCGAGCAGTTCGACGCGCTGCGCGAACACGTGCCTACGCTGCCTAAAGCCGAAGCGCGCCTGCCCCATCCTGCGTTCGGCCCCCTGCGTGCGTCGGAGTGGCTCCGATTTGCACGCATCCACTCCGATCATCACCAGGACATTGTGCAGCAGATCTTGAACGCTTCCCGTTCACAAAGCGCTTCGACAGCGGCTCCCACCCCGCAACAAGCCGCCGCGTAACCACCACGCACATGAATTTCACCGCTCAGTGCGCTGCGTCGGCAAAACCAAGCTGGCGGCTGGCGTCTTTGACGAGCGCCCGGGCGGCTTCTTTCGATTCGGCCTCGGAGTACACCCGCAGCACTGGCTCGGTGCCTGACGGCCGGATGAGCAGCCAGCCGTTTTCGGTGATGTGCTTGTAGCCGTCCAGCGTTTGCAGTTCGGTAACAGGATAGCCGTTGACCGCATCAAGCCCTCCGTGCTCAGAGAGCCGCTCCAGCGCAGCGTTTTTCTGCGCATCAGTAATGCGCAGGTCGTCGCGGTAGGTGTGGTGCGGACCGAATTCGTCGTAGAGCTCATCGACCAGTTCGGAGAGCGTCTTGCCGCGCTTCACCATCATCTCTACAATCAGCAGCCCAATGTACACACCGTCGCGCTCGGGGATGTGTCCCTTCGCGGCAATACCGCCCGACTCTTCGCCGCCCACCAGCACATCGCCCTCTGCCATTTTCGAGGCGATATGCTTAAACCCGATGGGTGTCGTCTCAATAGGCAGGTCATAGGCCGTCGCCATCTTGTCGAGCATGTGCGTGGTCGAGAATGTCTTGACGATGGATCCGCTCAGCCCGCGCTCCTGATGCAGGTACTTTACGAGTAGCGACAGGATGAGGTGCGATGTCACAAAGCGGCCCTCCTCGTCGAACATGCCGATGCGGTCGGCGTCGCCGTCGTTGGCGAGGCCCACATCCAGGTCGTTGTCGCGGATGAGCGTGCCCAGAGCCTCCAGGTTGCGCGCAATGGGCTCGGGCGGCGTGCCCTGAAAGCTGGGATTGACCTCGTGGTGCAGCGTGGTGACCTGCGCATCCCCTAAAAGCCCGGTTACGAGTCCCTGTCCGGCCCCAAACATGGGATCGTGGGCAATCTGCACGCCCGATGCCGCAATTGCGTCGATGTCGAGTGCGTCGCGTAGAGCCTCCTGAAACTGCGCGCTCAGATCGAAGGGGACGATCGTGCCGTCGGCCTCCAGCGCGTCGCGCGTAGGCAGGTCGTCGGGCACCGTAACACCTGAAATCTGCGCCTCTACAGCACGTACCATCGCAGGCGGGGCGGGGCCTCCAAAGTCGGCTTTTAGCTTAAAGCCGTTGTAGTGCGGCGGGTTGTGGCTGGCCGTGATCACGATTCCCGCATCGGCTTCTATCTGTAGCGTGCCCCAGCTTACGGCAGGTGTAGGCACAAACCCGTCGGCCAGATGCACCTGCACGCCGTGCTGCGCCAGGCGTCGGGCGGCGCGCTCGGCGAACACATCGCTCATAAAGCGGGTGTCGTAGCCGAGCACGACCGAGGCGGCATCGCCGTATTCGCTGCGCACCCAGGCGGCTGTTGCACAGGCGACGCGGTCGAGCGTCTCGAAGGTATAGCCATCGGCAATGATAGCGCGCCAGCCGTCGGTCCCGAATGTGATGGAAGGGGTAGGCATAAGCAGAAGGGGCTTGTGGTGTAGATGGATGAATCGGTGCGGGGCACAAACATAGCTGTATCGCACGTCAAATGCTACCGTATCCGCCATCAAATACAGGTGGATACGGCGGGACGGTGCCCAACTGCATGGAGCGTCTCATCGTAGGGACTACATCAGCTACGCGGCAGAAGATGGGCTACGCATCCGGGCGGGTCTCCATGAGCTCGCGGGCGTTCGTCAGTGCGGCGTCGGTGACGTCGGTGCCGCTGATGAGCGAGGCCACCTGCTCGGCCTGTTCGCCTTGGCTAAGCCGCACGATGGTGCTTCGGGTGCGCCCGTTGACGACCTCTTTTTCGACACGGAAGTGCACATCGCCGAGCGCTGCAATCTGGGGCAGGTGTGTAATTGCAATGATCTGGTGGTAGCGCGCCAGGTTGTACATGCTTTCGCCCACGCGGCGCGCCATATCGCCCGAGATGCCCGTGTCGATTTCGTCGAACACGAGGATGGGCAGGCGCTCGCTCTTGGCCAAAATGGTTTTGAGCGCCAGCATGATGCGGCTGATTTCCCCGCCCGAGGCCACCTGTACCAGCGGCTTCGGGTCCACGCCGACGTTTGTCGAGATGTAGAACGCCACCTGATCGAGCCCATGCCGGAAGGCGCGGTAGCCCGTACCGTTGATGGTGATCCAGCCGTCGGAGTCGGCGGTGCGCTCGAATCGCACTTCGAACTGACTGTCGGGCATGCCAAGCGCTTCCAGTTCGCGCTCAACGGCATCTTCGACGCGTTCGGCCACCTCTCGGCGCTTGTCAGAGAGGCGTTGGGCGGCATCGGAGAGGCGGGCGCGGGCGTCATTGATCTGCTCAGTGAGGCGCTCCAGAGCCCCCGAGAAGTCATTTGCAAGGGCATACTTCTCGCCAATCTCCTTGCGATGCTCCAGCACCGCCTGGAGCGTGCCGCCGTACTTGCGCTTCAGGCGCTCCAGCTCGGCAATGCGCTCCCGGATGCGCTGCAAGCGGTCGGGGTCGAACTCGACGTGGGCGTTGTAGTCTTGCAGGAAGCTGGCCAGCTCGCTCACCACAATCTGTACCGACTTGATCTCGTCGAGCTGCTCCTCGAACGTCTGGTCGATGCGGGCGAGGTCTTGCAGCGTATTGCGCGCCACCACAATCTTATCGTGTACGGCGTGCTCATCGGTGTAGAGCATGTCGTAGAGGCGCGAGGTGGAGGCGTAGAGGTGCTCGGCGTTCTCGAGCACGCGGCGTTCGGCCTTCAGGTCGTCTTCTTCGCCGGGCTGCGGATCGACCTCGTCAATCTCCTGGATCTGGAACTCGTACAGCTCGCGCTGCTGGCTAAGCTCCCGCTTGCGCTCGGCCATTTCGGTGCGTTCCTGGAGGAGCGCATCCACCTCGTCGTAGCACGCTTCGTACTGCTCAATGAGCCCGCTTAGCCCCCCGAAGCTGTCGATCATGGCGCGGTGCGTTTCTACGTTGAGCAGCGACTGATGCTCGTGCTGCCCGTGCAGGTCGATAAGCTCGGCAGCGACGCCGCGCATCACGTCGAGTGTGGCGGGGGTGTCGTTGATAAAGCCGCGGCTGCCGTATTCGGTAAGCTGGCGGCGCAGAATGATGCGCGGCAGCGGCTCGGTGTCGATGGTGTGCTCGGTAAGGAGCGCCCGGATGCGCGGGGTATCGGCCTCGTCGAAGATGCCTTCGATAATCGCTTTCTTGGCACCTTCGCGGAGGCGGTCGGTGGAGGCGCGGTCGCCCAGAATCATGCTGAGTGCGCCCATCAAGATGGATTTGCCCGCACCGGTTTCGCCGGTGATGATGTTGAGCCCGCTGTCGAAGGTGACTTCAAGCTCTTCGATGAGCGCGTAATCCTTGACGTATAAGGACCGAAGCATAGGACCGGGGCAGCATTCGAGTTAGGAAACCACAGGGGAGCGGGCGTGCGCGTATGCCCTCCGAGCCCCCGAGAGCTACACGCAACGCGTAGCCAAGTGGGGAACGGACGGTTTGGAGGAGCCGGCGGCAACCCGTCGCTTCCAATCTACAACATATTTTGGACGTAATCACGGGCCGCCCCGACCGACGGCTGTAGCACGGCCTCTGCACGACTGCCTGCGGCAGCTTACGAGATAAGCGACCAGCCCTGTTTGATCTTCTTCTTGGCGTGTTTGTACTTCATCTCTGTTGTTTCGCCCGTGCTGTTGTTGCGGATTTTGACGTAGTCGTTGCGTCCGGGCTCGTCGGCTACGGTTACGGGCGCTTGCTTGTCGACGGTCGGGTCGCGCTCGGCGGCACCGTCTCCGCCCTCGCCCTGTCCGGCTTGTACGCCGTAGGAGGGTTCGGCGGAGTCGTGCTGCGTCTTGGCGCGGCGGCGATCGAGGCGGCTCTTGGGCTCGCTGGTGCTGCGCTGCGGTGTGCCGTCGCTCACGACGGGGCCGGAGCGGAAGGCGAGTGAGACCACATCGTTGCCGATCTCTTCCATCATGTCGGCGAAGAGATCGAACGCCTCCATCTTGTACTCGACAACTGGGTCTTTGCGCCCGTAGGAGCGCAGGCCGATGCCTTCTTTCAGTTCATCGAGCTCGCGCAGGTGATCGGTCCATTTGCTGTCGATGGTAGACAGCATGGCATTGCGTTCGAGCGCGTCGTTGATCTCTTGGCCGTTGGTTTCGAGGGCGGCTTCGACATCGGCCACCGCACGCAAGAGGCGCTGGCCATCGGTAAAGTCGACGTAGACCTGGTTGGGCGTGTCCTCGCCGCGTTCTTCCTTGAGCCCTTTGAGGCGCTCGTAGAAGGGCTGGGCCAGCGCCTGGCGCTTCTGCTGGTAGTGTTCGCTGGCTTCTTCGAAGACGCGCATAACGACGCCGTCTTCGCCGAGCTGTACGAAGGTTTCGCGGTCGATCTCGAAGTCGAAGGCCAGAACGCGCAGCAGTTCTTCGCGGAGCCCGGCAATATTGCCGTCGCCGTAGTACTCGGCCACGATGGCTTCGCAGAGCTCGTGGAGCATAGAGAGCATCTGGCCGTGGAAGCGCTCACCGGTGAGGGCCTGGCGGCGCCGCTTGTAGATGACTTCGCGCTGTGCGTTCAGCACGTCGTCGTATTCAAGCTGGCGCTTACGAATGGCGTAGTTGTTCTGCTCGACCTTGCTCTGCGCCCGCTTGATGCTTTTGTTGATCCACGGATGCGTAATGACCGCTCCCTCTTCCAGGTTCATGCGGTCCATGACCTTGGCTACGCGGTCGGAGCCAAACATGCGCATCAGGTCGTCTTCGAGCGAGACGTAGAACTGACTTTCGCCCGGATCGCCCTGACGACCCGCGCGGCCGCGCAGTTGCAAGTCGATACGGCGGCTTTCGTGGCGCTCGGAGCCGATGATGGCGAGGCCGCCCAGTTCGCGTACCTCGTCGGAGATCTTGATGTCGGTACCGCGCCCGGCCATGTTTGTGGCAATGGTGATGGCGCCCTTCTGCCCAGCTTCGGCAACGACCTGCGACTCTTGCTTGGCACGATCTTGCTTAGCGTTCAGCACGTTGTGGTGCAGCCCCTCGCGCTTGAGCATGCGACTTATCTGCTCCGACACCTCAACCGAGGCCGTACCCACCAACACGGGTTGTCCTTTCTTGTTGTATTCCTTGACTTTGTTGACCACGGCATCGTACTTCTCGCGCCGTGTGCGGAAGACCAGATCGTCTTTGTCGTCGCGCCGGATGGGCTCGTTCGTGGGTACCACGACCACGTCGAGGTCGTAGATCTCGCCAAACTCTTCGGCCTCGGTCTCGGCGGTACCGGTCATGCCCGAGAGCTTGTCGTACATGCGGAAGTAGTTCTGCAGGGTGATCGACGCATAGGTCTGCGTAGCCGACTGCACCTCCACTTCCTCTTTGGCCTCAATGGCCTGGTGCAGCCCCTGCGAGTAGCGGCGTCCGTCGAGCACGCGGCCGGTGTGCTCATCAACGATCTGCACCTTGCCATCTTGCACGATGTACTCCATGTCGCGCTCGTACAGGGTGAACGCCTTCAGCAGCTGCTCGATGGCGTGCAGCACCTCGGCCCGCTCGGAGTAGGTGTTGTAGATGCTGCGCTTCTGCTCTTGCAGTTCCATCTGCAGTTCCTGCTTCTGTTCTACGAGGCGCTCGTCGCGCTCCTCGCTCGACAGGTCGCTGCGTTGGCGGATGTCTTCTTCGAGTTTAGCGACGCGCTCGTTGTGCTCGTCCTCAATCTCGGCAATCTCTTCGCCGACGACCGGAAGGATGAACAGGTCCTCGGTTTCGCCGCGGATCTGGGCGATGTACTCGCGCCCTTTGGCGGTAAGCTCCACCGTGCGCTGCTTCTCGTCGAGCGCAAAGTAGAGCTCCTGGTCCACGAAGGGCATGTTCTTCGCGTTCTCTTGCAGGTAGAAGTACTCCGTCTTTTGGCGGAGCCGTTCTACGCCTTGCTCTTGCAGGAGCGACTGGAGCGCATCCAGGCGCGGGTAGCCCCGCGAGGCCCGCAAGAGTGCAAGCCCCGCATCTTCTTCGAGCTCGTTGGCTTCGCGCTTGTTGCCCTCTTCCTTGGCTTCGTCGCGCGCTTCGAGCAGGTCCTTGGCTTCGCGCGTCAGCTTCTTGACGAGGCGCTTCTGCGCCTGCACGACCTTCCCGACCGGATCGCGCCACTCATGGTACTGGTCGTTTTCCTGGTCGGGCACCGGACCGCTGATGATAAGCGGCGTGCGGGCCTCGTCAATCAGCACCGAGTCGATCTCGTCAATAATCGCGAAGTGATGCCCGCGCTGTTGCAGTTGGTTGGGACGCACCACGAACGAGTTGTCGCGCAGGTAGTCGAACCCGAACTCGTTGTTGGTGCCGTAGGTGACGTCGGACTGATATGCGGCGCGACGCTCTTCGGAGTGCGGGTCGTATCGATCCACGACGTCCACACTAAGGCCATGAAACTCAAAGAGCGGCTTCATCCATTCGGCATCGCGCTCGGCCAGGTACGGGTTCACAGTCACAAGGTGGCAACCGCGATCGGCCAGGGCGTTCAGGTAGAGCGGCAGGATGGCGACCAGCGTTTTTCCTTCGCCGGTTTTCATTTCGGCGATGTTGCCCTGATGCAGCACCACGCCGCCCAGAAGCTGCACATCGTACGGAATCATGTCCCACTCGATCTGTGCACCGCCCGCCTGCCACGTTTCGCCCAGCATGCGGCGGCAAGTTTCCTTCATAACGGCGAAGGCTTCGGGCAGCAGTTCGTCCATCTCCTCTTCGGTGATGGCGAGCCACTCTTCCTCCAGCTCATCGAGCTCCTCATAGAGCTCTTCGCGCTCTTCAAGCGTAAGCGGAGCAAAGTCCGCCTGCGGATCGGTACCGGGCTGGCCGTCGCCACCCACGTTGGCCTCTTCCATCAACTCAGCGGTGGCAGCACTGGGCGCACGGCGCAGACGCTCGTTGATCTGATCCTGGCGCGCCTCAATGTCTGCCACGGCCTCGTGGAGCTGCTCCCGAAACGCCTCGGTCTTGGCGCGGAGTTCGTCGTCGGTCAGATCCTGAAGCGTATCGTAAATCTCGTTGATCTCATCAACGACCGGCCAGATCTTCTTCAGCTTACGCTCATTGGGATCGCCAAAAAGGTTTTTGATCCACTCAAACATAGAGGGGAAGGAAAAACGAATACAGTAACGAATGTCGCGTGGTAGTCGAACCACAGGCCGCTAAGCTGTGCCAAGCGGCAAAGGCCCACAGAGCAGGCCGCAGGTCGTTGCGGATGCGCCGTGTGTGGCACGCAACCGCCCCCTGTCCGTTCCCCGGCGGCGTCACCTCGGTCCCGTCTCAACAGCGACTGCAAACGCAAGCAACAGCAGGGCACCGCGTGGGTTATACAGCGCAAGCGGCCTGGGTTGGAGACCGTGTGCCGTGGTTTCATCTGTATATACTGCTAACGGGATGCTGTGTTATGATGCTTCGTGTAGGGTGGATGCTGGGCCTGTTGGCGGTATTCGCCATGAGCGGGCCGGTTGCCCACGCTCAACTGGGTGGGTCGCTGTCGGAGTTTGGCTTCTTGCGGCTGGATACGTCAGCGCGGAGCGCCGCCCTGGGCAGTAGCCTCACCGCTGCCCCCACCACCGATGCCACCGCGTTCTACTACAACCCGGCGCTGGGCAGCCCCTCCACAAGCAGCCAGTTGATGGCGTCGTACACCAGCTTCATTGCCGACAGCCAGGTGGGCACAGTCGCCTACAGCCACCACATCGATGACCTGGCATCGCTAAGCGCGGGGGTACGCTATGTGGACTGGGGCTCGTTTGATGGACGCGATGCGCAGGGCATACCCACTGGCGATTTCGCGGCGCGCGATGTGGCGCTTACCGTGGGACTGGCTGCCCCCCTAAGCGAACGCCTCCGCTACGGCATGAACGTGCATCTGGTGTATTCCGCTATCGAGTCGGCGCGCGCTACCGCAACGGCTGTGGATGCGGGTCTCCAGGCGCACTGGCCTGAGCAGCAGTGGTCGGTGGCGGCGTCGGTGCACCATGTGGGGCGCACGCTGAGCGATTATGGCACCGCCTCGACCAGCCTGCCCGTGGATTGGCGCATTGGCGTGGCCAAAGAACTCACTTATTTGCCGCTTCAGGTTTCTATCACGGGGTACGACCTCCATAACTTTGGCACCGCGCTGGAAGATGAACCGCCGCTCGGACAGGCGCTGGCGCATGTTACGCTGGGACTGGAACTGGCGCTGGGCGAAGTGCTCGATGTCCGCGGCGGCTACAACCACCGCCGCAGCCGCGAACTGGTGCTGAACGACCGCCTGGACTGGGCCGGATTTGGGGGCGGCTTCGGCATTGACCTGGGCCCGCTCCGCGCCGACTATGCGTTTACCTCGTGGTCGTCGTTCGGCGGGCTGCATCAGATTAGCTTGCAACTGGGACCGTGAGTGGAGCGCTGCGACACGCCCTCGGAGACAACTGCGTGCGGTTCAATAACCGCCCGGGACGTCCTTCCGACAGCCGTCGGAATACCAGTCCCGGGCTACAAGTTGCTAAACACGTACAGGGGAGAAGGACAGGATGAGAGGAATAAGTAGGACAGTGAAAGTGCGTTACCTGGTCATCCGTGGCGATTTTGTTTGAGGAGAGCTTGGTACCCCGAAGAAGATCCCGGATCTCCGCTCCGCTTCGTCCGGGATGACTTTGGGGAGAGGGCAGTGCTCAATGTG
>NZ_JAWOAR010000330.1:0-9443 GCF_046498435.1 Longimonas sp.
CAAACACATGGAGCCGCCTTCCCGAAGGATGGATCCCGGATCAGCGGTGCCAGGGGCACCTTGTCCGGGATGACACATTGGTACGTAGTGCTGAACGTTGTGTTATACGCAATGGCCCACTCAGGTGTCATCCTGGACGCAGTGAGCTTGCGAACGGAGATCCAGGATCCAGGACATAAGCGCACTTCACGAGAAGGCGCAGGACCGCTGTCACTTGGGCCCGGTACTGAAGTTCAGGGTACCCCCTCAAAACATGTACATTGAACTATCGCATTTGGTATTATCTTGAGCCACACATTTCGAATCCGTTATATATCTAACGGGAAAAGACGGGGGAGCAGCGGGCAATTTTCCGTATACGTTGTATATCTGGCAGACCGAAACGGACCCTCGTAACGCTTGCCCGATATGCATGTGTCCGTTGTCGACATAAACACTTTTGGCTTGCTCACGGCATTCCCGGCACGCTTTAGGCGTTTTAAGACCGGCTGTTACTTTCTGCATTGTGTGAGCGGCTATACCCTACACGCACTCGGTGAGCTGCATTGCCCCCACAACTTGGGTCATACGACCAGGCTTTCGATTGGCCTTGCGTGCACGCACAGAACAAACCACAGCCACCCCCTGAATAAATCACAACGCATCTGGTATGCTGCTTTGCTTTCGGATGCCAGGTGAGGGGGGATCTGCATAGGCACAAAAACCTCCATGTATACAAATTTTATCTTGCATGTGGTTTTCCACACTCAGCGTAGTTTGAGATGCCTTATTTGTAACGCGTCGTAATTTGTAACGCCCTGTTCTGTTGCTTCACGAAAGCGTCCGCCTGTTACTTGCACCTTGCACGCCGCACCGCCATTGCCACACGTTGCTACCAACTGTATGTCTGATTCTCCTGCACCATCCGACACTGCCGCAACCGATTCCGCTGTTGACACGGCGGCATCGCCTTCCCTCTTTGACAAATGTCAGCGGTTTTTCGACCCCGACGGCGCCTACGCACAGGCCAAAGAAGCTGACCTGTACCCGTACTTCCGTCCCATTGAGCGAAACGACGGGGCCCGGGCCATTATGAATGGCGAGGAGGTTGTTATGGCAGGGTCAAACAACTATCTTGGCCTAACATCCGATCCCCGCGTGCAAGAAGCGGCAGCCCAGGCTATCAAAACCTACGGCACCGGATGCACAGGAAGCCGCTTCCTCAACGGCACGCTCGACCTGCACCTGCAGCTTGAAGAGCGGCTGGCTGACTTTATGGAGGCCGAGGCGTGTATTCTGTACTCAACGGGATACATGACCAACATGGGCGTGGTACAGGCCATTGCCGGAAAAGGCGACCTGATCTTTTCCGATAAAGACAATCACGCCTGCATTGTGGCCGGTACGCAGATGAGTTTCGCCGAAACGCGGCGCTACCGCCACAACGACCTCGACCACCTGGAGCAGATGCTGGAACGCGCTCACGAGCGCCATCCCGACAAGAGCAAACTCATCGCCACCGACGGTGTGTTCTCCATGAGTGGCGAAATTGCCGATGTGCCGCGCCTCATCTCGCTCGCCCGCACGTACGACGCCGCCCTCATGCTCGACGACGCCCACGCCATTGGCGTCATCGGACCCAAAGGGCAGGGCTCAGCCTCTACGTTTGGGCGCTTGCAGGATGTGGATCTCATCACGGGTACGTTCTCGAAGAGCTTCTCCTCGTTGGGGGGCTTCTGCGTGGGCGACGAAGACGTGATCGAGTACCTGCGCCATGAAAGCTCCCCGCACATCTTTAGTGCCTCGATGCCTCCCGCCAATGTGGCCACCGTGCTCAAGTGCCTCGACATCCTCCAAGAAGAGCCGGAGCGCCTGGAGCGTCTCTGGGAGATCTCGGATTACATGCGCGAGGGCTTCCGCGAGCAGGGCTTCGACGTGTGGGATAGCGAAACCCCCATCATCCCTGTCGTGGTCGGCGACATGGAAACGTGCTTCCGCTTCTGGCGCGACCTGCTCGAAGAAGGCGTGTTCGTCAACGCCGTCGTGCCGCCTGCTGTCCCACAAGGGCAGTCGCTCATGCGGACCTCGTACATGGCCACCCACACTGGCAAGGACCTCGACCACATCCTCGAAGCCTTCTACAAAGTCGGAACCCGCCACGGCGTGATTGGCTCGAATGGAGTCCACTAACATTCTGCTGTTTCGTATTGCACGAGGCGCGGCGCTGCTCCCTGCAGGGTCGCGCTTCGGTGTTTGATAGTCGCCCCCATGCCTTATGGCTGCCTCCGCTCCCATACACATCCGCGCCGTTACCTCGCGTGCCGACCGCGACGCGTTCGTCGATTGGCCGTACCAGTTCTATCCCGAGCGCTACCCGAATTGGGTGCCGCCGCTGCGCCGCGAGGAGCACGCCACCCTCAACCCCGACAAAAACGCGTTCTTCGACCACGGTGAGATGCAACTCTTCCTCGCTGAAGACGACACCGGCCAGGTGTGCGGACGCATCGCTGCCATCATCAACGGGATGCATCTGAAGAAGTACGACGACGACACCGGTTTCTTCGGCTTCTTCGAGACCGAAAACGACCCGGCTGTTGCCAATGCGCTGCTCGACGCCGCCGAGTCGTGGCTGCGCGCCCGCGACTGCATCCGGATGCGCGGGCCCACCAACCCGTCACTGAACGACGTCTCGGGCCTACTGGTTGACGGTTTCGACCGGCGTCCCTCGGTGCTCATGCCGTACAACCCGCCGTACTACGTCGATCTGCTCACCGACTACGGCTTCGAGCGCTCCATGACGATGTGGGCCTACTACGCCCACAAGCGCTACGCCAAATACGACCGGCTGCGGCGCGGTGTTGAGATCGTAAAGCGCCGCACCCCCGGCCTTTCGCTGCGCACCGTTGACCCCGACAACCTTTACGACGAAGCGCGTACGCTGCTCGACATCTACAACGAAGCGTGGTCCGAGAACTGGGGCCACGTGCCCATGACCGAGGCCGAGTTCACCCAGCTTGTCGACAGCCTCAAAGAGGTATACGACCCTCGCCTCGTCTACTTTGTCGAGCACGAAGGCGAGCCGGTGGCCTTTGCCCTCTCGCTGCCCAACATCAACCAGGCACTGCGCCACGTCGACGACGGACGCCTCTTGCCCACCGGGTGGTGGACGCTGCTCATGCGCACGACCTATGGGATCAGCGAACTGCGCATGCCGCTCATGGGCATCCGCAAAGCCTATCAGGGCAAAGGGATCGACGCCCTCATGGTGCTCGAAACGATGGAGCGCGGCCCCGAATACGGCTACGACGCCTGCGAAACCAGTTGGGTGCTCGACACCAACGAACGCCTCAAAAACGCGATCGAATCCATCGGTGCCATCCGCGATAAAGAGTACGCCCTCTTCGAAGTCGCCCTGCAGTAGTCAACACAAACAACCTCCCTGTAGCGAACGGTCCTCCGTTCGCTTGTAATGGTCATTAGCAGCGCGTTAGGATAATTTGGGAGAAAGCTAAGCTTCGTTGCTTACTCCAACATACATCCCAGCTGTACAGGCTGTCTGCCCGCTCATTTGTTTCACCTTGTTCGCATCGGAATGCCGCCCATCCGTTTTGTCTACTTCGATCTTGATAACACCCTGCTCGACCACCGCTATGCCGAGCGTGCTGCCCTTGGTGATGTGATCGACGACTTCCCGGCGCTCTTCACCGGGTGCGATATGGATGCCGTGCACGATACGTACCATCGCATCAACAAGCCGCTGTGGCAGGCCTATGCCCAAGGCACAATTGACAAGGCCACCGTAAAGCAGCAGCGGTTCCGCCGCCTGCTCGATGCACTCGGAGCCGACACAGAGCAGGCGTCTGTTGTGCACACACGGTACCTTCAGCGCTACGGCGCGCACTGGCGTTACGTGCCGGGGGCGCAGCAAGCATTTGCCCAGGTGGCCGAGCAATACGGTGTTGGCATTCTCACCAACGGATTCAGCGAGACGCAGCAGCGCAAGATGAATCAGTTTCCGGCTTTGCGCAGCGCCTGCGCATCTGTGATCATCTGCGAAGAGGTGGGGCATCTCAAACCGCATCCTGCCGTGTTTGCCCATGCCACCGAGCAAGCCTGCGTCGAGCCCGGCGAGATTCTGTACGTGGGCGACTCGTACACCTCCGATGTGAAAGGCAGTGCCCGTGCGGGCTGGCAGATAGCCTGGTACACGCCCCGCGAATCCCCAAGCAAACCTGTGGCAAACGGCTTCTCGTTTTCCGACTGGCCCGATCTGCTGCGCCGTGTGCTGTAGAAAAGCGTACGGATCGGCTACAACAGTGAAGACATCGTTTGAATGAATGAGTCGAGTGCACGCGGGTCGAGCGCAATCGTGACAATCACCCCCGCAATGGCCCCCCCGATGTGCGCCTCGTGTGCAATGCCGCCGCGCTGCCCCGCACGCTGGTTCTTGTTGAAGGCGTAAGTGGACCCGACTACGTATCCTACTGCAAACAGCACAGCCGGAATAGGTAAGATAAAGAAGAGATAGAGCATCTCCAGGGGAAAAAAGAGGCAGAAGCCAAACACGACCCCGCTTACCGCCCCCGAAGCACCAATTGCAGCATACTGCGGATCGTCGTAATGATAAGTGAAAGTAACCGTGTGAGCCAGGATCTCACAAAGCACATACAGCAGCAAAAACCCAAACGCTCCCAACAGCCCTTCGAGTATAGGACCAAAGAAGAAGAGCGTGATCATGTTGACCGCCAGGTGCGCGCCGCTCCCGTGTACAAATCCCGCCGTTAAGAAGCGGTAGTACTCGCCATAGTTGGCGATCCGATACGGCTGAAACGAGAGCGGGTCGAGCAGTCGGGGATTCCGGTACAGCACATACCAGCTCACAACCACATTGGCCAGGAGCAGTGCTGTTGTAACGGGCACATCGGCAAGCGAAATGGGACCCTCGAACGGCATCTCGACCATAACAGATTACGCAGCAGACGTGAGCATCGCGTCGTTGACCGATGCACGGAGCGATTCAAAGAGCGGGCGTCCGTCATCGGAGCCCAGGAGCAATTCGACGTGTCGTTCGGGATGCGGCATGAGCCCGAGTACGTTGCGGGCTTCGTTGCAGATGCCTGCAATGTTGCGCATCGACCCGTTGGGATTGGCCGCATCGGTAGCGCGTCCGTCGGCATCGGTGTAGCGGAAGAGCACCTGATTGTTGGACTCAAGCGCGTCGAGGGTGGCATCGTCGGCCACGTAGCGGCCCTCGCCGTGCGCCACCGGAAGCGAAAGCACCTGTCCCGGTGCATACTGCGCGGTAAAGGGCGTATCGATGCGCTCGATGCGCACAGCGGTAGGTTTGCAGACAAAGCGAAGCGAGTGGTTACGCGTCAGCGTGCCGGGCAGCAAGCCGGCCTCGCACAACACCTGAAAACCGTTGCACACGCCCAGCACGAGTCCGCCCGCGTTGGCAAAGTCAACGACAGCATCCATCACCGGCGAGAACCGCGCAATGGCTCCCGAACGCAGATAGTCGCCATACGAAAAGCCGCCCGGCAGAACGACGACATCCAGCGCACTCAGATCCGTGTCTTGATGCCACACAAACGTGGCGTCTTCCCCAAGCACATGTTTTACAGCGTGATACGCATCATGGTCGCAGTTTGAGCCGGGAAAGGTGACGATGCCAAATCGGGCCATGGCCAAGCAGGAGGTTAAAGGAGAGCATAGCGCATCAGCCAACGTAATCAACACATGGGGCGGATGCGCAGCGTGCTGCTGTGAAAAGTGCGTGAGGCAGCTTCCCAAGTCGGGTCATCGCCCCGCATCTCCACCGCGCTGTGCTTATGCATCCACAAAGTTGAGCCAGCTGCTGTCGGTATCGTCGTAGGCTTCGACGGGCAGCGGCTCGGGGCTGGTATGGTAGGAGCAGAGCAGGCGTTGCACCTCTTGGGTGAACACGTGGAGCGCGTTCGAGATGAGGTCGCTGCGGAAGCCTCGGTCGCCCAGTTCAACGATGTACTCCATTACCGCCACGCGGCCCAGCGCACGGCCCAGTTCCACACTTTTGCGTTGCGAGAGCGACGATGCATCCACCGAAAAGTTGAACGCGTCGTCGAAGCGATCGGCAGCGCGGCGGGTCGGGTCAAAGTCGCGTAAGAACGCACCTACGTTGTCGACCTTGGCGCGGCGCATGTGCTTGAGCACCGTTTCGGTGATCTGCTGATAGAGCACATCGTTCGAGCCTTCGAAGATCTGAAAGGGACGGCTGTCAACGGTGGCGCGTCCGGCGGGATGGTCAAGGCGGTAGCCCTGTCCGCCCGAGAGTTGCAAGAACGACTGCGCGGCATCTTGCATCAGGTCGGTCACGACCGCTTTGGTTGCGTTGGGCCCCAGGTTATCGCTGGCGAGGTTTTTCTCGATGTGTGCGGTTTCGCTGGTGTGCAAGCACATCGATGAGCATGCCGTGAAGGCCGCCTGAATCCAGGCCAGGCGCTTGCGGACCTGATCGTATTCGAAGAGCGAGCGCCCACCAACAGAACGGTTTTTACAGTGTGAAAGAGATTCGTCGAGGATGCGCTTCAAGAAGCCCATGCCCATGCCCGGAAACTCGATGCGGCTGCGGTGCAGCGTGTCGAGCATCATCTTGATGCCCGTGCTCTCCGGCTCCAGCCTGTGCGCGCGGGGCACCGTCAGATCGATGTTGTTGCGGCCATACGGAATGAGGTAAAGGCCAAGGTTTTGGTAGACCTCCTCGACTTCGACCATCTGTTCCGCCTGGTTCATGTCGGCAATGAAGAAGTCGATGTCGCGGCTTAGCTGCCCGCTCTCCGACTGGCGGCGCGCGGTGATGAGCCAGAAATCGGCCCATCCAGTAAGTCCGGCCCAGTGCTTCGTACCGCTGAGTGCGTACCCGTGCTCGGTTTCGGTGTAGGCCGTCTGCATGTTGAGCGCATCGGTGCCGTAGTCGGGCTCGGTAATCATGAGCCCGCCCATGTTCTTATCTTTCAAGAAGCGCTCAAAGATAGGGCCCTTCACGGCCTCGTTGGCATACTTCGTAACGGGTTGCAAAAAGAGCGCGCCGTTGATGCCATAGGTAAGCGAGAGAGCGAGCGACTCGTACGAGGCCGCCGCCAGAATGGCTTGGCACTCATGCACATGACCGCCGCGTCCGCCATATTCTTCGGGGATGAATGCAGCCAACGGGGTTGCCGACTGCACTTCGCGCATCATGTACGGTGGCAGCCCCCGTGTGAGGCTCACCGCGTCGGCATCGCTACGCTCCCGAAAGACCGTACGCAGCTTGTCGCGAAACGTGCCAAGGAACGATTCAAAGTCGACGGACGAGCGGATGTCGTCCGAGAGGTAGGGGGCAATACTCATGAGCTACAGGGCCGCAATCATCAGAATATGATACATATTAAACAGTACCAGATGCAGCGTCGAAAGATCGCTACATCTCTGGGACAAGTATCGACAAACTCGAAATAATCGCAGATTTGTCAATGATAGCAGCAGGTTGCGCATTTGGAGCAACAATCCCCCACAAAAAAATAGGGGCAACCCGGACGGGCGCCCCCACATGGGTATGAGCGATAGGCTCATGCAATGCGTAGGAATGCAGCAATGGAAATACCATGCTTCGCATCCCACCTGAAACCGCGATTAAAACGGCAGATCGTCGTCGGGCTCGAACGAGTCCTCTTCTTGCTGTTGACCCGAGCCGCCTTGATTACTGCCGCCCTGACTTCCTTGCTGCTGCCCTTTGCGGGGCTGGTGGGTCTGGTCGAAGTTGCCGGGACCGTTGTCCTGGTTCATGCGGTTGTTGCCTTGACCACGCCCGCCGCCACGATTGCCGCCACGATTGCCGCGTCCGCCGCCATCGCTGCCGCTCAGGAAGATCACGTCGCGCGCCTTGACTTCGGTGCTGTAGCGCTTGTTGCCATCGCGGTCCTCCCAGGAGCGGGTCTGCAACTGGCCTTCCACATAGATCTGGCGGCCTTTTTCGAGGTACTCGCCGCAGGTTTCGCCGAGCCCGCCCCAGGCAACCACGTCGTGCCATTCGGTGGTATCGACGCGCTCGCCATCGCGGTTGGTATACGAGTCGCCGGTAGCCATGCGCATGTTGCACACCGCTGTGCCGCTGTTGGTGTAGTTGAGTTCGGGATCCTGGCCGAGTCGCCCGACCAGGATGACCTTGTTTACGCCGCGTGCCATAGTGGGTGGTTGCGTTGTGTTAACAGGTAAGATACGTGCTATCTGGTTCCGTTAAAACGGTGGAGCGCCGTTGGGTTCATTCGGAGGAGAGACCTTCTCCGAGGATGCGTATTCAGCTGCGTCCATCGGTTCATGCACGGCCTTCGAGCGCCGGTTAGATGGCGTTGAAGATCCTTTGGTACCAGGGCGACCTAAAAAGACAACGTCCCGCGCCTTCACTTCGGTGCGATACTTTTTGTTGCCGTCGCGGTCTTCCCAAGAGCGTGTCTGTAACTGGCCTTCCAGATACACTTGCTGCCCCTTGTCGATGTACTCGTTGCAGATCTCCGCCAGGCGCCCCCACACCACGATGTTGTGCCATTCGGTGGTATCGACGCGCTCGCCATCGCGGTTGGTGTACGAATCATTGGTCGCCACCGAGAAGGTGCACACTGCGGTTCCGCTGTTGGTGTATTTGAGTTCGGGATCTTGACCCAGTCGGCCCACCAAGACGACTTTGTTTACGCCACGTGCCATAGGATTATTGAGTTACATAAAAGAAGTAAACGGGTAGGCCACACTACAGATTAAGGCCTGTACGCTGTAGACACAACTTCTATGTAAACGTAACGTGAATGAGGGCGAACAGAGCCAGCAAATGCAGACGGGGCAAATGCGGACGGGGGCTGCACGTAGGTGGCGATGGCACCAGCAACAAATGGACAATATAGTAAGACCTGGCCTTCGAGTTTGTATCTGAAAACAGATGGAGGTAGTGGTGTGTCAACCCTCATTTTGATGGTTGCCCTGTAATCACCCTCCCACGAAGCCTGTCATGGTGAGCGCAGTCGAACCATCTCTCTGGTGTTTAGCAGATACGGCGGGACAGAGGACCTGCCAACCTTGGGGGAGATCTTTATTCACTGCGTTCATCAGTCGCTTCGCTCGTGTCGGGACTCCGCACCTGCTAGGCGCAGTTGCTTCGCTCAAGATGACAGCATACGAATGGGGAACCTTACAACCTGAACATTCAGGTGTGACACAGCAGTAGTGCTCTGTCAACCCTCATTTTGAGGGTTGCTCTGCAATCATCCCCCAACAAAGCCTGTCATGGTGAGCACGCGACGGGCCCAGCCCGGAGCACGCCGAACCATCTCCTCGGTGCTCAGCGGCGCTCTAGGCGATTGAACGGCCCTGCCCATTTCGGAGGAGATCTTTATTCACTGCGTTCATCAGTCGCTTCGCTCGTGTCAGGACTCCGCGTCTCCTTGGCGGAGCCGCTG
>NZ_JAWOAR010000052.1:0-6021 GCF_046498435.1 Longimonas sp.
CTGATGGAGACATCCGCACCGAAGTAGCGCTCCCAGTCTCCGGCTACCAGATGTTCTGGATCCCGGATCAAGTCCGGGATGACCGGAAGAAAGGGTTTAGGAGGCCGCCCGGGATATCCGCTTCGCTCCTGATCCCGGGCTAAGGATTTGCAGCCCATAGCCGGGTAACCTGTGCCGACCGCTGTCGGTACCGCTTGCGTCCCCGGCGACATTAAGGCGAGTTTCGTCGCTCACCGATTGCAAACACCTGTATGATGATTCAGCGCAGATGGTATTATTAAGTGGTCTGGGATGAGCAGATCCAAAGGAGCGTGGCGTTCTCTCCGGCTCATGGGCTGCTCCCCTGCATTCACCAGCCACAAGAGGCGACGCGGCGGTGTATAGAGGATTGTGACAAGGGTGCGTGAACGAGACGCTAAGAGGAACAGCGCCTTTTCAGCGTACGTTACGCCCCCGTAACTGCCCCAAAAAAGGCACTATACCATCACGCCGAGGCGTTTTCTACCGTCTTGGGGCATCGCGTCTGTTGCTTCCATTGTGCTGCTTATGTACCGTTCTTTTCGTGCGATGCGTTATCTTTTGTTTGGAGCTGTGGTATGCAGCGTGTTGTTGGCGGGCTGTTCAGGCTCGCAGCGCGTGACGCATAGCTCGGCTGAACAGGCGTATCAGAAGGGGATGGAGCTGTACGAAGAGGAAGAGTACGAGGAAGCGATCGACTACTTCCGTGGCGTATTCGAGTACGGACGGGGCACCGACGAAGCGCCCGATGCGCAGTTCTATCTGGCTCGGGCCCACGAAGAACGAGGCGAGCACCTGCTGGCCGCTACGGAGTACAACCGGTTCACGCAGCTCTACCGAAATAATGTGCGGCTTCCGGAAGCGGAGTACCGTCGGGCGCTGATGTACTACAAGGAATCGCCCCACTACAAGCTCGATCAGACCGACACGGAGCAAGCTATTTCGAACTTTCAACTTTACATGCAGCGCTACCCGAATCACGAAAAGGTGAGCGATGCAGAAGAGAAAGTGCTTGAGCTACGCAATAAGCTGTCGCGCAAGCAGTTCGAAGCAGGCGAGCTCTACGAACGCCGCCGCATGTACCGCGCCGCAGCGTACACGTACGAGGAGGTGTTTGACCAGTACCCCGATACCGACTACGCCGACCGGGCGCTTGCGGCATCGGTACGCACATACGTTGAGTACGCCGCCATGAGCGTGCCGCAGCGCCAGGCCGAACGGTTCGAGTCTGCCATCGAAAACTATAATCGGCTTGCGCAAGTCTTTCCAGACAGTCCGCACCTGCGCGAGGCAGAGCGTCAATACGAGCGGGCCCAGGAGCGCTTAGAGCGTATCGAGGCGCGTGAGAGCGATGAAGATCAGATCGCGCAAGATACGCCGTAATTGCCGCTTGACCCGCGGGGATGCCCCGCTGCTTTTCCTGCTGTGCTGTTTTGCTCACCGCCGCTCCTATGCGCATTGCTCTTTTTGGCGGGTCATTTAACCCTCCACACATTGCCCATCTTATTGTGGCCGAGGTGGCTTGCGACCAGTTTGAGTTTGATGCGGTGTGGTGGATCCCCAACGCAACCCCGCCGCACAAAACCAATGACCATCTGGCGCCTGCTTCCGACCGACTGGCAATGACACGCGCAGCCGTTGCAGACCATGAGGGGTTCTCGGTCTGCAATATCGAGATTGAGCGCCCCGGAGTCTCGTACACGGTCGATACGGTGCGCGCACTCACCGAGCAGCATCCCGAAGCCTCATTTTCCCTACTCATTGGCAGCGACAGCCTCGATACCTTTCATACGTGGCGCGAGCCCGACACCATTGCCGAACTCGCTGACCTGGTTGTGTATAAGCGCCCAGGCGGACTCGGCGACGTAGCTGCTCCGCGCTTTGCCAACTGTGCCCGCTACGTGGCAGCCCCGATGCTGGAAGTGTCGAGCACCGAAGTGCGCCAACGATGCTACGACGGACGTTCCATCCGCTACATGGTGCCCGCAGCAGTGCGGTCGTATATCCGCACCCATGGGCTGTATGTCCCGAATCCATAGCCTGATAAGGCATTGTTTCGCTACGCTGCCGCTATCGTCTTGCTTTGCTATGGCTAACTCCGCTTCGTTACGCGCCCGTGCCGCGCGCCTCATTATGGTACGAATGGGATCAGCGCTCCCACCGGTGCGCACCGCTTCCGAAGATCTTGACCGCATCTGTGCGCTCTGCGAACGCTACCCGATTGGCGGACTCTTGCTGTTTAACGCCTCATGGCCCGACTGTGCTGATGCACTGACCGCAGTGCACAATGCCGCCTCCAAACCAGTGCTTGTTGGGGCAGATATCGAGCAGGGCGTCGGCCAGCAGGTGGCAGGTGCAACGGTCTTCCCGCGCGCTCTTGCCTGTGGACACGCTGGGCGGCGCGCCACACAGATACTCGCTCACATCACCGCTGCCGAGGCTCAGGCATGTGGGATTCACTGGGCGTTTGCCCCAGTCGCTGACCTGCGCAACGAATCGCGCAATCCAATCATTGCCACACGTGCCTTCGGCGATACAGCGCGCGCTGTGGCGCCGCACATTCACGCGTTTGTGACGACAGCACAGGGACACGGACTGGCCACAACCGCTAAGCACGCCCCCGGCCACGGACGCACCACCACCGATTCGCATGTGGCACAGCCTGTTGTATCGGCGCATGCGAAGACCCTTGCGCGTACCGATGCCCTTCCCTTTCGAGCGGCTATTCAAGCCGGCACCACTGGCCTGATGACCGCGCATGTGGCCTACCCTGCCCTCGACGCAAGCGAGAAGCCCGCCACAGCTTCGCCTGCCATTCTGCAAGGCCTGATGCGCGACACCTGGGGATTTGACGGCGTGATCGTATCCGATAGCTTGCTTATGGATGGCATCGACGCGCCAGGAGCCCGCGCGGCTACGCTGCTAAATGCAGGCGTGGATATGCTGCTGGATCCACCCGATGCCGAGGCCGTCATCGAGGGCATTGCCGGGGCTGTTGAGCAGGGCCTCGTCGAGGAGGAGCGCCTGAATGCAGCCGTGGCTCGCGTCCATCGCCTGATGGCGTGGGTACACAAGCGCCGCCCAACGGGCCTGCGTCCCAACCCGGTCCTGCACGACGCCGTGGGGCGCCGCCTACACCAGCGCGCAGCCCATGCCATTGCCGAGCAGGCCATCGACGTGCCGCCGGACATCGCGGACCGGCTCCCGTACGACGACCAGACCCTGGTCGTCCGCTGTACGGCCCAACCCGCCGAAACCGACGATGACTCCGCCCTGCGCGACGCCCTCTCTGCACATGCTCCCGATGCAGCATACATCGCCTGCCCTGCTGAGGTGTCGCTGGCCCGCAGTGCAGCGGTGGCTGCGCGCATCCACCAGGCCAACCACGTTGTGGCGGTGCTTACGCTGGAGCCAGCAGCATGGCACGACTTTCAGTTTCCGACAGCCCATCGGGCCGTGTTCGATGCGTTACAGGCGCATCCACGGGCGCTAATCGTAGCTGCGGGTAGTCCGCATGTACTGCATGCATTCCCAGAAGCCTGGGGAACCGGAACTACCTATAGCGACGGCCCCGCTTCGCAACGCGCCCTTGTGCGGCGGCTTGTGCAAGGGGCTTCCTAACTATATAGCTCGACGCGCTGCTATCCTGTGCATCCGTAACAAATCCCGAACGGCCTCAGCGCAGCATGAACTCTGCTCCAGTCCTCGGGTTGAGAGCATGACTCGCAAATCGATTGTATTACCAACCCTGTACTCGCATGGCTGCTGTAGAATCTCATATGCTCGAATTGGGGACGAAAGCCCCTGACTTTGACCTACCCATTGCCAATCCGGAAGTGGATGATCTCGATGGCGACCGCCGGGCGCTGGATGATTACGACGACGCCTCAGCGCTTGTCGTCATGTTTATCTGTAACCACTGCCCGTATGTGCACCACGTAGAGCCCGCGCTCGTGGAAACCGCACGTGTGTATGGTGAACGCGGCGCGCAGTTTGTCGCCATCTGTGCCAATGATGCCGAAAACTACCCCGACGACAGCTTCGAGAAGATGACCGAGCGGGCTGAAGAGAAAGAATACCCCTTCCCATATCTGCAAGACGAAACGCAAGAAGTTGCCAAGGCCTATCAGGCGGCTTGCACCCCCGATTTCTACGTGTTTAACAAGGACCGCGAACTGGTTTACCGAGGACGCTACGACGAAACGCGCCCCAACAACGGCATGGCGCACGGTCAAGACCTGCATGCCGCGCTCGATGCAGTGCTCAACAGCGGCACGCTGCCCGACGAGCAGCACCCGTCCATGGGGTGCAGCATCAAGTGGAAGCCGGGCAACGCACCGGCATAAGGAGGCCTGTCACGGAGATTCAGAGAGGACGTGAATGCTATGTTCGACGGACGGGCCTTTCAGGCGTGGCCTCTGGCACTGCTGGGGGCTACGCTGATTGCTTCGCTCTTCCTCCTCGTTATGATGCTGATGGAAGCCGTGCTGGGCGGACAGGCGCTGATCACGCGGGCTGGGTTCGGCATGGCCGCTGCTGCCTTTGTGGGTTACCTGAGCGTGGTGCGCTATCTGTGGTGGCACGATGAGAACCGGTCGTCTTCCTAAACGTACCTCGCATTCTCATGCTCGACTCTTCTTTCGCCCGCTGGACTGGAGGCATTCTACTTGGTTGTGTGCTCGTGGGGGTGGTGTTGGTGCAGACTGTCCCCTTTGTCGGCATGGCATGGGGAGCCCTAACGGGCGGCCCAGGACTGGGGCTTATCCGCGATGTCCGTACGACGCTGTTGGAGCAGGAGGCTTTTCGGGAGACGCTGGTGGCGCACGAGCGTGAGGCCTTGCGCCGTTACCGCACAAGCGGCACCACGGCGCATCAGCAGCGTCATCTCATTGATGTTGACCTGGCCCCGATGGGCATGCCTACCTTCTGGGATGTATGGGGCGTACGTGTGCGCACCGACATTGTGGATGGCGTTCCACGCACGGCTTTCCTTGCCCGGCCGGGCGTTATTCTGGAGGAAAACGATGCTGTGTTCTTTGCTAAGCAGTGTGACGGAGCACTGTGCAAACAGGGGGTGCGCCTGGCTGGATACGCCCGCGACGTCGGCGTTTCATGGGGCGTGCTCACAACCTACCGGCTCAACATCACAGAGAGCGACGCGACCTCTCGCGTCACACTGGGCGCATCGCCTATGCCTACTGCTGAGTGGGCCGAGGCATCTCGGGAGCGCCACCACAACGGAGACGGCCGCCGCTTCACATCCGCTAAGGAATGATCTCATAGCTCATACCAAATCCGGTTGTAGCACTGCGGTATCGCTCCTCTACGGAACACCGGGTTTTGGATGCGCCTGCTCCGCCCGATGCCGAGCGCTCCCCGCCTGAGCATGCACTCCACCGCCAGTACGCACCCAGCGATAGCTCCAACACCCTGTGGATCGGCTCCGACCGTGGGCTCATTCGGTTCGACACCGAGCACGAAGAGGCCGAGGCATCCCCCAAATAAGCCGTCGCAATCTCCGTATCCGATACAGGGCCGGGCATCCCCGAAGAAGAACAGGAGCGCTTGTTCGACCGGTTCTACCGTGGCGCCCACACCACAACACGGATGCAAGAGGGCTCGGGGATTGGGCTCAGCCTGGCCTACGAATTGATTACACTTAATGGGGGACAGATTCGCGTACAGAGTAAACTGGACCGGGGCGCGACCTTTGTCATCGCACTGCCCGCTCAACATGAGCCGCCCGCAGGGTATGCGCCCGACGCCCTGCCCTCGTTTGGTGACGACGCGCTCGTACAGCCGGTACGCCCCAAACCTAACGAGGCCCCCCCGAGCAAGGATGTGCAAGAAAACGAGAGGCAGCGCGCAGAGACGACGGACCCGGTTCTGCTACCAGCGGAGAAGCGACACTCGCACGCATCCGTTGGACTCCCCGGGGTGGTTGGAGACAGCGCGCAGGGAAAGAGAAGTCGAGGAACCTGAGAGGCCCGCAGCCGGCGATTG
>NZ_JAWOAR010000068.1:0-15779 GCF_046498435.1 Longimonas sp.
ATCCCCCAACCCCTCCACACTTCCAACCTTCCAACCTTCTAACCTTCCAACCTTCTAACCTTCCAACCTTCCATCCCTCCAACAACACACGCGGAGTTGGCATGAGTTACCCGTAAATCCGCGAACCGATGTCGTGTGCTGCAATAGAAAATACCAACGCACGCATCCAGCACATAACGCGTATGCTCTCTGCCCACCGCTTCCATACCGACCCGACGCGCTCCCAGCGGTGGAGCGTATGGATGCTGGTCGTTGTCTTATTTGCGGTGGGGCCGCTATCCGGGTGGAGCACGCTCATGGGGCAGTTCGGGGCAGAGCACGGCGCGGCACCCTGTCCGCACCACAGCAGCGGCCCTCACGTCTGCCCGCACCACGCAGCCATGCAAGCGGCTCACGCAGACAAGCATGATGCCGACATGCCCACACCGCCCGATGGCGCTACGTTCTGCCCGACGCACGCCGAGCCCCCAAATCACGACCACGACGGCGCACATCAGCACACGACCCGCGGTGAGGAAGCCGGGCCGGAGGTGCGCTGCACGTGCGACCACGACAACGACGCAGCCCCCGAAGCGGTACGCATCCTCGACAAGTTTGTACTGACCAGCGCCGAGCAGCTACAACGTCCGCTGTACACGTACGCGCTGCGTGCAGCCCCCTCCTCACTTCAGCCCACCGTCTGGGCCAGCGACATTTTCCGTCCGCCCCGCGCGTAGACCGGTGGATTGGCGACGACCGCAGGCTTGATGCACCACATGAGCATCCGTCTGTAATTATCTGCGTGTGCCGTGCCCTCACGGGCCGCATCGCATCCGTATGTCGTGCGTCAATGCGCCGCATCCCTTCTCATAGAGCCATCGGGCTCGCCCCTCCTTTTTTCTCTACGCCAACACCCCCCGTATATCCTATGGACACGTATATCCAGAAAAATCCTGCCCACGTCCAACGGTCCCCCGTTGGACCTCTACCGAGACGCACCTGCGTTTCCTCGGAGCATTCGATGCTTTCCCACTACGCTGTTTTTCTTTCACTTGCTTTACTTCTTGTTGGGGGGCTCCTATCGGCACCCGCAGCTTACGCCCAGGCGCCTGGCGCGCTGAGCGGCACCGTGGTGCACGCCGACAACGGCACGCCCCTCCCCGATGTGAACATCATCCTGGTGGGTACCGACCGGGGCACCGCAACCGATACCGACGGCGCGTTCTCCCTGGAAAATGTAGCACCGGGCACCTACACCGTGCGGGCCAGCGCCGTGGGATACGAAGCCGCCGAGCGGAGCGTCACCATTGAGCCGGATACGCAGGCGACCCTCCAGATTGAACTGGACTCGGCCCCGATGGGCCTGGATCAGGTGGACGTTACCGCCACTCCGCTCGAAGCACGCCTCACCACCAGCATCGGCCCCGAAGAGCTGGAGGCCCAACCCCTCCAGGATCTCGGCGATGGACTCAGCACAGTCCCCGGCATCAACCTGCAGCGCCGCGGTGGGCTCGGACTCGATCCAAACGTGCGCGGTCTTACCGGCACGCAAGTCTCCACCTTTGTGGACGGCATGCGCAGCTTTGGCGGTGGCCCCGCCCGTATGGATACCCCGCTCAGCCATGTTGATCCGGCAAGCATGCAGCGCATGGATGTTGTACGCGGGCCGTACGCCCTGGCGCAAGGCCCCAGCCTAAGCACCCTTCACGTCGATACGCAGCCTTCAATCCCCAACACGCCCCTCACAGGCACACTGCGCACCGGACTCACCAGCAACCGCGACGCCCTCAACATCGACGGGCGCGTCTTGGGGCGCACTGGTCGCTTGTTCTATGATGTGAATGCCGCCTACCGCACCGGCAACGACTACACCGCAGGCGATGGCACCACGGTACGAGGCGAGTTTTCTTCCGCTGAGGCCCGCGGGCGAGTTGGCGTTGCGCTCAACGACGCCTCGCGCTTGAGCGCACAAGTTAGCTTCCAGGACCAGGGCAACATCGCCTACCCGGGCCGTCCCCTCGACGCTGTCTACTTCGAGACGCTTCGTGGCACGCTGAACTATGAGTGGATGGGCACCGGTACGCTGCAGCAGGTAGAGGCGCAGGGCTATGCCTACCAGACGCTGCATCGCATGAACAACGACAACAAGATCACGGCGCAGTCCCCGATGGCGCTCTACCTCACCAACGACACCGAGATCGCCACCGTAGGCGGACGCATCACAGCCGCCTTGAACCTGGCTCCCGATTTCACGCTCGATGTAGGAAGCAGCGGATACAGCGCGTACCGCACAGCCGAGCGCGAACGCGGCCCGCGTGCCGACGACGGCAGCCAAGGGCCCGTTATGCACCGCGACATCGTGTGGCCCGACGTGCGCACAACCGAGATAGGCGGCTTTGCGAAGCTGGAGCGTGTGTTTGGGCGTGCCCAAGCCACCGCTACCGGACGCCTCGACGCGGTGCACACCAACCCGCAGCGCATCACCGACGGCTTCCGCACCCGCGCCGAATCGGCCACCGGACGCGCTGCCGCCGCCGATCTTGCCGAAACCGATGTGCTCTGGAGCGCTGCGGCCAGTGCTACGGTGCCCGTTGTAGATCCGCTCTCCCTCACAGCCGGACTCGGGTCTTCCGCACGCGCCCCTGAGCCGCTGGAGCGCTACGGCGACCGGATGAGCGCTACGCGTACGCAGCGTGGCAATGAATTCATGGGCAACCCCACGCTTAACCCCGAGCGTACGTATCAGGCCGATCTGGGACTCGACATGGAAACTCCCCGGGTTAGCAGCTCACTAACCGGGTTTGTGCGTCACCACAAAGATTACATCACTATTGTTGAGGCACCGGGTGTCGAGTCGGCCCTCCCGCTCACGCCCGATATGGTGTTCACCTATGCCAACGGTGAAGCGCTCTTCTGGGGCGCCGAAGCCACGGCCGCCGCGCAGGTGCATCCCACGCTGCGGCTACGCGCATCTGGCGAATACCTGTGGGGGCGCGATGCTTCATTTGCTGACGACGAGCCCGCATACGGCGTGGCCCCCGCCGAAGCCCGTCTGGGCGCCCGGTGGATGCCCGGTCCACGAAGCCTCTTTGTGGATGCATCATTACGCGCCGTGGCCGAGCAAGACCGCGTGTCCGCCCGTCGCAATGAGGGACAGACCGATGGCTTCACAACTGTCGACCTCACTGCTGGCGTTCAGCTTCTGGGCAATATAGCCGTGCGCGTTGGCGGCACAAATATCTTCGACACGAATTACCGCGAGCATCTGAACGCCCGCGCCTTCCGGTTCGATGCCCTCCAAGCCGAGGAAGACCAGATGTTTGTCCCCGAACCCGGGCGCAGCATCTTCGTGCGCGTGCAGTACGCGTTTTAGATACGTCTCGGCCCGGAACGCACCGAAACCGGTGCAGGTTTGACATGCCTGCACCGGTTTTCTGTATCGCATTCCCTCTTTTTGCTATGGGCCTATTTACCGCCGGGCGAGGGCCGCGCAGCTACGAGTACGAGCCGCGCCGCTACGACCCGTCCGACGATGACGACATCAAACGCCGCATGCGCAGCGGACGCCGCGACCGACGCCGGCGTCCCACCGACCTGCTCTACCTGGCGGGTCTCCTCGCGCTCTCGCTCTTTATCTACTTCTCGCTGTAGCGTCTCCGCATGGCTGATTCTTCTGCACCAGACGCCCCAGACGCTCCCCCCAACGCGGACAACTCAGATGCGAGCAACGATGGCCTCATCCGTCAGCTGCCCGACGTGCTCGCCAACAAAATTGCCGCGGGCGAGGTTGTGCAGCGCCCTGCGTCCGTCGTCAAAGAGCTTGTCGAGAATGCCCTCGACGCCGGGGCGTCTCGCATCACCGTGCGCATCAAAGACGCCGGGCGCACGCTCATCCAGGTCACCGACGACGGCTGCGGCATGAGCCGGGCCGATGCCAGGCGCTCGTTCCAGCGCCACGCTACCAGCAAGATTCGCGGCATCGACGACCTGGAGCGCATCCGCACGCTCGGCTTTCGGGGCGAGGCCCTCGCCTCCATCGGCGCCGTCGCGCAGGTCGAGCTCAAAACGCGCCGCGTGGAGGACGACATCGGCACCCTCGTGCAGATGAACGGCGGCACCATGGAGGCCCACCGCCCCTGCGCCACCCCGGCGGGCACCACCATCTCGGTGCGCAACCTCTTTTACAACGTGCCCGCGCGCCGCAACTTCCTGAAAACACCCGCCACGGAGATGAAGCACATCTCCGACACCATCTACGAGCAGGCCCTCGCGCATCCCGGCGTGCACATCGAACTCGACCACGACGACCGCTCCATCGTGCAGTGCGAAGCCGCCACTGCGCAGGACGACCACGAGCGGCTCCGCTTTCGCATCCGCCAGCTCTGGACCGAAGAGCGCGCCGCCACCCTCCTGCCCGTCTCCGATGCATCGAGCTATCTGCGTGTGTGGGGACTCGTAGCCCACCCGAAGCAGGTCAAATCCAAGCGCGAGGACCAGTTTCTCTTCGTGAACGACCGCGCCATCCAGGATCGCTACCTCAGCCACGCCGTGCGCAAAGCCTACGGCGACTGGCTGCCCGACAAGGCCTTCCCGTTCTTCACCCTGTTCCTGGAGCTCGACCCCGAGCGCGTTGATGTCAACGTGCACCCCACCAAGGCCGAGGTCAAGTTCGAAGACGAAAGCGGCATCTACGGCCTCCTCCGCAGCAGCGTACGCGAGGCCCTCAAAAAGCAGTTCACCACCCCGCAGTTCGACCAGGGCGAGGCCGACGCATCCGCAGCGCCGTCGTCTTCGCGTCCGACCCCCGTATCGTTTGGAGATGCCGAGCCATCTGCCGACTCCGCTACTTCGTCACGATCGTCTTCAGGATCACGCTCCGCCCCAGCATCGGGCAGCGCAACCACCGGTTCTCGCCCCAATGCAGGGTCCACAGCATCGCAAAACGGCCCGCTCGGCCCCCTCACCGACCGCCTGTACCGCCCCGAAGCAACCGCCGACGCTGCACCCAGCGAAGCCCCCGACGAAGACACCGCCGATTCCACCCCTGGGCACGGGCCCGTATGGGTGTTGCACGGCCGCTACCTGCTCGTGCCCATCGACGAAGGGCTCATGGTGGTCGACCCGCGAGCTGCACACCGGCGCATCCTCTACGAGCGCTACCAGACACGCCTGCAGCAGGAGAGCGGCGAGTCGCAGCAGCTGCTCTTTGCTGAAACCGTTGATCTCTCCGCGCAAGAAGCCGAGCGCTTCGAGGCGCTCCGCGACGAACTGGCTCACCTTGGCTTCGACGCCGAATCGCTGAGCGGACGCACCGTAGCCCTGCGCGGCATCCCGCCCAAGCTCGATACCGAACGCGCTGTCGACGCCTTTCGCGCACTCCTTGGCGACGACGACACCACCCCCGAATCCGCTACCGAAACGCGTCACAAAGCCTGGGCGCGCACCCTGGCCAGCCGCCAGGCCCTCGACCACATCGGCGACTGGGCGCTGGAGGAGCGACGTGCGTTCATCCACACGCTCTGGCAGTGCGATGTGCCGTACGTCGACCCCAGCGGCACCCCCACGCTCATCCGCCTCTCGCTCAACGAAGTCGGCGCGCTGCTGAACAAGGCGTAAGAACCGTGGAAGCCTAATGAGATTAGCCGCCGTATGTGGCTCCACTATTCGACGGAGCGCTTCCATAGCCGGGTACCTTGTGCCGCACCCCATTGGCACCGTCGGTGCTCGGTGCTGTGAAGCATCCCACAAAGTTACAGATCGCCCGGGATATCCTTCCGACAGCCGGCGGAATACTGATCCCGGGCTAAGGAAAGGCGTGATGTGGAGGACGCTCCTGCTACCCCCAATCCGACGCCCGCCCCTCCTCGGGGCATGGCACAAAAGCATGACCTGCGACCCCCTCTGCCCCGCTCTAACCTGGCTAAATACCGCCCGGCATAGGTTCCTGGGCTACAAGTCGCTAAACACATACCAGGCCGTTTCCCAGCAGAGTCCGTAACGATGTTGATGACGCGCAACGATGGCCGCGGTCACTCGTCCACAATAGGACACGTAGTCTTCTGATCTGGCCCGTGCTCTGCCCATGCCTGCTACGCTTGGCGTTCCCCGCGCTGCTGCTACCGACGAAACCCGCGCTGCGCTCATCCCCGATGTGGTTGAGCGCCTGCAGGATACGCATGACGTACAGATCCGTGTAGCATCGGGCGTGGGCGCCGATGCCTATCACACCGACGACGAGTACGAGGCCGCGGGCGCTACCGTCGTCAATGACGACGACGCGTGGGCGGCCAACATTGTGCTTACGCTCGCCCCGCCTCCGCCCGAACGCCGCGCTGCGCTCTCCAGCGAACAGACGGTCCTCGGACTGCTATCTCCGCTCGACACGCCCGAGGCGCTCGCCGACATCGCTCAGCAGGGTGCTACGGCGCTGCCCATGGAACTGGTGCCACGCATCTCACGGGCGCAGTCGATGGACGTGCTCTCGGCCATGAGTTCGCTGGCTGGCTACCGTGCCGCCTTGGAGGCTGCGCTGCGCCTCCCCAAGTTTTTTCCGCTCATGAGCACCGCCGCAGGCACTATTCGTCCGGCCAGTGTGCTTGTGGTAGGGGCAGGGGTGGCAGGCCTGCAGGCCATTGCCACCGCCAAGCGCCTGGGGGCCAAGGTGCGCGGCTACGACATCCGCGACGCCACGCGCGAGGAGATCGAGAGCCTGGGCGCCTCGTTTGTGAAGCTGGAACTGGACACCTCGCTCTCGGAAGGCGACGACGGCTACGCCAAGGAATTGGAGCAGGCCAAGCAAGAACGACAACCCGAATTGCTGCGCCCGCACGTCGCAAAGTCGGACGTGGTAATTACGACCGCGCTCATTCCGGGACGGCCTGCGCCGCTCGTCATCAATGAGGGGGCGGTCGAAGACATGGCGCCCGGATCGGTCATTGTGGATCTGGCGGCTCCCAATGGCGGCAACTGCGCGCTCACCGAGCCGGGCACAACCGTCACCCGTCACAACGTGCACCTCATGGGACCCACGAATCTGCCTGCCACGATGCCCGTGCATGCGAGCGAACTGTTCGCTAACACCGTGCGCGCACTGCTCGACTACTTGCTTGACGACGATGGCACGCTCGCCTTCGACTTTGACGACGAGGTTATGGATGCGATGTGCGCCGTGCACCACGGCACCATCCGCAACGAACGCGTACGTAGCCTGCTCGACGCATCGACCGCTTAACGCATCCGCCTGTACCTGCCCCTCAAACAAACGCCTGCACACGGCCTCCGCCTGCTATGATTGAGAATGTGATTATCTTCGTGCTCGCGGCGCTTTTGGGGACAGAAGTGCTTGCCAAGGTGCCGCAAACGCTGCACACGCCGCTGATGTCGGGGGCCAACGCCATCAGTGGGATTACACTGGTGGGCGCCGTCATTGCCGCTGGCATGAGCGATGCGTGGTGGGCGCAGGCGCTCGGGTTCGGGGCGCTGGTGGTGGCCACAATCAACGTGGTGGGCGGCTTCCTTGTCACCGACCGCATGCTGCGCATGTTTGGCCGCAAACGCTCTGCTTCTGCTTCTGACGACTCCTCCTCATGACGCCCTCGATCGAACTCGCGTACTTGCTGTCGGCTGTGCTGTTTGTGCTGGGTCTGAAACGGATGCAAACGCCGCCTACCGCCCGCAGTGGTAATGCGCTGGCTGCGCTCGGCATGCTTACCGCCGTGGTGGCTACCCTGTTTGTGCACGACGTGCTGTCGTGGCCCCTACTCCTTGCAGGGGTGCTTACCGGCGGGGCCATCGGTACCCTGCTGGCCACGCGCACCCCCATGACATCGATGCCCGAATTGGTGGCCGTATTTAACGGATTCGGGGGGGCGGCGTCGGCCTTTGTGGCCAGTGCCGAAATTGCCCAGTACCTGCAGGGCAGTCGGCTCGTAGAGGCGAGCAGCTACACGCCGACACTGGCGGTAGTCATTGGCGTGAGTCTGCTGGTGGGCATGGTCACGTTCACGGGTAGCCTGGTGGCGTTCGGCAAGCTGCAAGGTCTGCTCTCGGGCAACCCGATTACGTTTCCAGGCGTGGCGTTCGTAACGGGGCTGCTGCTGCTCGCGGGGGTGGTGGGAGTGGCCCTGCTGGCGTGGGGCGCTCCAATCCTGACAACCGACCCCACGCTCACGCTCTATGCAGGCATTGGTGTTGCGGTCAGCGCTGCACTCGTGGGACTGTTTCTGGTGTTTCCCATCGGCGGCGCTGATATGCCGGTGGTGGTGGCGCTGCTAAACTCCTACTCTGGACTCGCCGCTGCCGCTACGGGCTTTATCCTCGACAACACGGCGCTCATTGTGAGCGGCACGCTGGTGGGCGCTGCCGGGTTCATGCTCACCATGCAGATGTGCGATGCGATGAACCGCTCCCTGTTTAATGTTATGGTGGGCGGATTCGGGGGCGATGGCGCCACGACCAGCGAGCTCGACATCCCCGAAGGCAAAAGCGTGCAGGAAACCAGTCCGCAAGACCTGGCGATTCTTGCCACCTACGCCGAGCGCGTCATCATCGTACCCGGCTACGGGCTCGCCGTGGCGCAGGCCCAGCACGCCGTGCGCGAACTGGCCGACCGCCTGCAGTCGAAGGGCGTGGACGTGCGCTATGCCATCCACCCGGTGGCGGGACGCATGCCGGGCCACATGAACGTGCTTTTGGCCGAAGCCGACGTGCCCTATGAACAGCTCTTCGAGATGGACGAGATCAACAGCGCGTTCTCTTCGACCGATGTGGCGATCGTCATCGGCGCGAACGATGTTGTGAATCCCGCCGCGCGCGAAGCGTCGGGCAGTCCCATTGCCGGCATGCCCATCTTGAACGTGGACGAAGCCGAGACGGTGGTCGTCATCAAACGCAGCCTGAGTCCGGGTTACTCGGGCGTGCCCAACAGTCTGTTCTATCAGGATAACACCCGCATGCTCTTTGCAGATGCGAAAGAAGCGGTCAGCGAGACGACAGAAGCGGTGAAGGGGCTGTAATTCAGCTGGTGATGAATGAAGGGCGTGCGGCGCTGTCAACGATTTCGGCTGGGCGGAACGTGACGCACGAAATTGCACCTCACAGGCGCTTCCTTGCAGTTACGACTGCTGCGCCACGTCGCTTCCCTACGATCTAATACCAGGTGCGAGACTTCGATGTACACGTTAGGTTGGAGGCCGCCCGGGATATTCTTCCGACAGCTGTCGGAATACTGATCCCGGGCTAAGGATTTGCAGCCCATAGCCGGGGACGCAAGCGGTACTGTCTGCGTTTCTGGCGTACACCACGGCACCCCCCTTCGGTATTGCTGTCGCGTGGGAAACGCAGGAGCGTTCATTTGCTGAGCCAACGGGGGACCGTTGGCTCCAGGCTATCCCCCCCTCAGTCGCTGGCGCGACGGCTTCCCTCTTTACGGCTTTCCTCTTTAGGGGGAGCGATTGGGGGACTGCTGTTTTACCTCACACCTCAACGTCATCCTGACCCACGACGCCCGTCGGGGGGAAGGATCTCAGCGCCACCCCTGCACGTGTGGCACGATCCTTCGGTGAAGAGCGCTGGATCTCGGGCAGTTATAGAATCGCGCCACATCCCCCTCCTCTGAGGGGGACTTGAGGAACGCCTTCCACAGTTCCTTCCTCCTCGGGGAGGACAGGTAGGATGGAGGGGAATCCACCCGGCAATCCCCAAAACCATTGTTGAGGTCACTTAGGCGGGGCTCATGTTTATCAGGGTACGCGAAAAAACGTGAATGCGTCTTCACAGAGCAGTTTCTGCATCTACCGGGTCCGTCAATTCAATACCAACGGCTTTCGGGAGCGGTATCGCTCCGAGGAGAATGGTAGGAGAATGTAGTGGGGCTGCTCCCAACCATAGCAAGATGATGCGTGCCTAATTCATCTATAGAAACACTGTGTCGTGCATGGCGTGCACGCAACTGTTCTGTAATACGTGTGCAAAACGCATACGTCCGGTTCGTATCCTTTTGTTGCAACGATCGATTTATGACTACTTTACATTCTTTTTGTCGCTCCTGCGGCCTGTTTAGCGGCCTGATGGCTGTGCTTCTGGTTTTTGCAGGATGCGGAGGGGCCAACGGCCAAGGTGACGACGGTGACGACTCCTACGCTGTGGAGCGCGACGTTGACGACGATTCCGTCGCTGCTATTGTATCTTCGGACTATGGTGCCGACACACTGCAAGTGGCTGATTTCCAGCAGCAGATGCAGTTTGCGCAGCAGTCGATGCCCCCCGACCAACAAGGGGGCGACCAGATGGCGCAGATCCATCAGATGATGCTCGATCAGTTCGTGAGCGACCATGTGCTGCGCGGCGAGGCGGATGCCCGCGACGTGGAAGCTGATGAGGAGATGGTCGACCAGCAGTTGGAACAGCAGCGTGGGCAGTTTCCCAGCGAAGAAGAGTTCGAGGAGGCCTTAGGAAATGCTGGTCTTACGCTTGATTCGCTTCGCGCCCTTGTTGCCGAGCAGGTGCGTGTGCAGCAGATGAGCGACGAACTCGGGTCCGACCAGGCCGAGGAGCCCAGCGAAGAGGAAGTGGAGTCGTATGCTGCTGAACAGCGCAGCGTGGGGGCCCGTCACATCTTGCTTCAGGTCGAGGAAAATGCCGATGATAGCACGGAAACAGCCGCGCGCGAGCAAGCCGAAGAGCTCATTGCCGAGCTAAACGACGGAGCCGACTTTGCCGATCTGGCTCAGGAGTATAGCGACGGCCCCTCCGCTGATCAAGGCGGCGACCTTGGTTCCTTCACCCGCGACCGCATGGTCGAGCCCTTTGCCGACGCGGTGTTTGCCCTCGAAGAAGACGGCGAGATCGTACAGGAACCCGTGCGTACGCAGTTTGGATTCCACGTCATCCAGCTAACCGACTACGGCGAGCCGATGGATTCAGAAGAGGCCCGCGAAGCGCTGATGCAAGAGCAGCAGCAGGAAGCCTATCAAGACGCGCTCGATGAGCTCATGGCAACCACTACGGTCCAGATCAACCCGGATGTGGTTACCTTGCCTGAAGATGTGGAAGGTGAGGAAGAAGGCGAGTCGGACGATGGCTAATGTGCTGATGCATCGTTAGCACGATCGGTGGGATGCTTCGGCGTGTCGGGTTTGCTCGCCGTCCGCACCATTGCTACATGTGGTATGCCCGCTTCGGTAAAGCGCTCGCCCGTCGAGCCAAAGCCGAAGCGGGCATAATACGTTTCAAGGTGGGCCTGCGCATGGAGCTTCTGCGTGCTAAAGCCGGCCTGTTCGGCATGCGAAATGGCTGCGTGCACAAGCTGCGTGCCAATGCCCTGGCCTCGGTGCGCCTTGCGCACGGCAAAACGCTCCAGCTTAGCCACCAGGGCATCATTGTGAGGCACCGTGCGCCAGCGGGCGGTGCCCACCGCTGTACCGTCATCGAGCCGCGCCAAGAGATGGCGTGCTGTGGCATCATGACCGTCCCATTCCTCGTCGGGCGGGCAGTCTTGCTCTTCAATGAACACCGCTTCGCGAATAGCACGAGCTTCCGCCATCGCGTCTGTATTTCCGATGGGGCGAATGGTTATAGACATACCAAAAGATGGATAAGGAACGATAAAACGGCCTGATACATGGCATTTCTACATGGCTTTCACTTTTTCTACACCCTCTTATGTGGAATCAGTCTAAATAAGGTTGTATGTTACAATCCATCTGATCGCAATACTAGGCCCATGTCGACTCAGCGCCAGGGCCTGTTTCTATCTTGTTGAAGTACAGAAGATACAGCACTATGCACAAAAGTCAACGAAATTACGCGTGGAAGGTCCTAACTGCCGCCATAGCATTGGTGATCGGATGGGCTGGGGTGAGTAGCCAGGCTTTCCACGCGTATGCTCAATCAGAGAATGCCGTCATCGAGGGTGTTGTGCAAGACAGCAACGGGGCGCCGCTCCCGGGCGCCAACGTTGTGGCGACAGCTGAAGATGACGCCAGCCGCACTGCAGGAGTAGCGACGGACACTGAGGGAGCCTTCCAACTGTCAGTCTCTTCAGGTACGTACACCGTAGAGGTGTCGATCGTTGGTTACGAGTCGGCTACGCAAACGGTAACGGTAAATGACGGAGCAACCGAATCGCTTACTTTCGCGCTCAACGAAACAGCTGTTAGCCTAAACGAGATTCTTGTGCAGCGTACGTCGCTCACAGGAGGGCTCCGTAATCTCGACGGCATTCCAGGATCGGCCCAGTACATCAGCCCTGAAGAACTTGACACGCACAGCTACACCGACGTGCATCGCGTGCTCGGTAGCGTGCCCGGGGTGTACACCGTTGAGGAAGATGGGTACGGGCTGCGCGCTAACATTGGCATGCGTGGCACTGGAGCTGAACGTTCCTCAAAGATCACGGTGATGGAAGACGGGGTGCTTGCTGCTCCTGCCCCCTACTCTGCGCCCGCAGCGTACTATTTTCCCACTATTGGGCGTGCGCACGCCGTGGAAGTACGCAAAGGATCCAGCCAAATCAAATCGGGCCCATACACCACAGGAGGGGCGTTTAATATGCTTTCAACGCCCATTCCAGACGACTTCAGTGGCCAGGTCAACGCCATTGCAGGGAGCGACGAAGAGCGCCGGCTTCACGCTTATGCAGGCGACTCGTTTGAGCACTTTGGCTATGTTGTGGAAACATTTCAGTCCGGTGCTGACGGATTCAAAGACATCACGGGATTCCAAAATGCCGATGCGGGGCTTGATTACAGTACCGGCTTCGACAAGCAAGACTATCTGGCCAAGGCACGCGTGAACACAGGTACGGATGCTCGCATCCCGCAGTCGCTAACCTTTACAGCTACACGCACTACTGAAACCTCGAACGAGACGTATCTTGGACTTACGCAGGCCGATTTCGAGACCTCGCCGTTTCAGCGCTATGCCGGGTCGCAAAACGACCAGATGAACACTGAGCACAGCCGCCTGCAAGCGCAGCATGTCATTCAGCCTGCTGAGGGCCTCGACATCACCACCACGCTCTACCGCACCGACTTCCACCGCAACTGGTACAAGCTCGATTCGGTAGACGGTGTGGGCATAAGCAGTCTGCTGTCGAATCCCAATGAGAACAGCGAGGCACTCGCCCGCGTGCAGGGCCGCGAAACGGGGGGAAGCCTGCTGGTCAAAAACAATAACCGGGAGTACTACACGCAGGGCATCCAAACGGCCATTGGATACGACGTTACCTCTGGATCCACCAATCACAGCCTGGAAATTGGCGGGCGCTACCACGAAGACGAAATCGACCGTTTTCAGTGGGAAGATGAGTACCGCATGGCCGATCGCGGTGTGATGGAGCTGATAAGCGAGGGCATTCCCGGCACGGAAAGCAACCGCCTGGCCGATGCAACCGCCTGGGCCGGATACGCCGAGTACACGCTCGAACGGGGGCCATTCACGGTAACGCCGGGCGTTCGCGTTGAAGACTTCGAACTGACGCGCACCGCGTGGGATACCGATACCGAAGCAGGACGCAACCGCACCGCTTCGCCTACAGGTACGGAGCAGAACACAGGCACCGTGTGGATTCCGGGCCTGGGTATCGACTACCGCATCAATTCCGGCTGGTCTGCCTTTGCGGGCGTCCATCGCGGATTTGCAGTGCCGGGTACAAATCCAGAAACCGATCCCGAAAACAGCGTCAATTACGAAGTGGGCACGCGCTACGATGCCCGTGGCCTGCGCACCGAAGTGGTGGGCTTCTTTAACGACTACACGAATTTGTTAGGACGCGATCTTGCAGCTATCGGCGGCGATCCCTCAGGCGAAACCTTCAACGGGGGCGAAGCACGCGTCTTCGGGCTTGAGTTCACCGGCGCGTATAACCTGGGACTCCCGCTGAACACGTCGTTCTCCATCCCGCTCGAAGCGGTGTACACATATACGAATTCTGAATTCAGCAACACCTTCGACAGCGACTTTGGCCCTTGGGGCGAAGTCGAGGAGGGATTCAAGCTACCTTATCTACCTGAGCATAAGCTCGCGCTAAACGCCGGTGTCGAAGACGTCTATGGCTTCGACCTACGCCTAACGGGCCGCTTCACTGATGAGGTGCGCACCGTGGCCGGTTCGGGCGATCCCGCTTCAAGTAATCGCATTGACAGCCACTTCGTGATGGATCTTTCGGCAGAGTATGCGCTCTCGAACCACGCGCGCATTTTCGGCAGTGTCCGTAACTTAGCCGATAACGAATACGCTGTGGCTCGGCGTCCAGCAGGGCTGCGCCCCGGCATGCCCCGCACCTTTCTGATCGGGGTGAAGACTTCGTTTTAAACAGACACGCCCCATAACCCATGAACACCGTGACGCTGCATCGCGTCAACGACCCGGTGGCTCCTGTGTCCTCTGTCACAGGAGCCACCGCTGTGTTTGGGGAGGACCGTCGTGCCAGTGGCGTGTGAGAGTGTGGAGGGGGGAAGTATGGAGGGGGAAAACGCGCCAGCTGTGATCTTCTGAAGCAATGATGAGGGAGACCAGGCGCGCGACGGCATTGCGTGTACAGCAGGCGGCGACCGAGAACCTGCCAGATAAGCGAAGTGAAAGCTGCCCCGGATGGACTCGAACCATCAACCCTCTGGACCAGAACCAGATGCTCTGCCAATTGAGCCACGGGGCAGTGTTTTTGCAAGACTACCGTAAGCACAGGGCCCACGCACGGTTCCGGAGCCATGCCCTGGCCCGCGGGGTTGATGGATGTTTCATGGGCCGATGCTCCTGCGCTTTGCATCGACCAGATTCATGCATGCCCGGTACCATCCGGCATGCTGATCCGTGTCAGCTTCTTCACACTGTACAGCTTGACATTGCCACATCGCGTAAGGTACTGTGTGAAGCACTATGACATACTGTTGTTGTTAGCACATTCATCCAGAAGGGTGGAGGGAGTAGGCCCTGCGAAACCCTGGCAACCGCCACAGCTTCGGCTGTGGAAAGGTGCTACCTCCTACCTCGCATACCGCGAGGGAAGATGAGTGGAATGCGCTTCTCTGCATACCTATGACGGAGATGCGTGCGATTCCCCATCTGCCTTGTGCGGTTGGGGATTTTTTAGTTCCCGCCGCATTGGCAGATCTCGAATCCGATTCCAACCCCGGCACCCAACGTGCCCGTACCGCTCGCTCTGGCCTTCTGGATGGCTCGTTTTCTCGACCCTAACTTCCAGAGCCATGAGTTCGAACGGACGTTCCACCCCCGAATCCGACGCTGAATCTGCCCTCAAGCGCACGCCGCGCTTTGAAACCCTGCAACTGCACGCCGGGCAAGAGCCTGATCCCGCTACCAACGCCCGTGCGGTCCCCATCTACGCCACCACCTCGTACACCTTCGACGATGCGGAGCACGGTGCCGATCTCTTTGCGTTGAAAGAGTTCGGCAACATCTACACGCGCATCATGAACCCGACTAACGATGTGTTCGAGAAGCGCGTGGCGGCGCTCGAAGGTGGCGTGGCTGCCGTCGCTACGGCCAGCGGACAGTCGGCGCAGTTTCTGACGTTCAATGCGCTCGCCAAGGCGGGCGACAACATCGTAGCCACCAGCTATCTCTACGGCGGCACGTACAACCAGCTCAAGAACGCGCTGCCACGGCTGGGCATCGAAGGGCGCTTTGCAGAGGGCGACGACCCCGAGTCCATCGCGTCGCTGATCGACGAGAACACGAAGGCCGTCTACCTCGAATCGATTGGCAACCCGCGCTTCAACATCCCCGACTTCGAGCGCATCGCCGACATCGCCCACGACCACGGCGTGCCACTCGTGGTT
>NZ_JAWOAR010000125.1:0-7109 GCF_046498435.1 Longimonas sp.
CTCAACATCATTATGATAGTTTTTCTAACTGGCCATAGCAGACGATCACATCATATGGCATGAAACTTGTAGGCATTTAAGAATCCCATATGACAATGGAGACAGATCATTCCATCTAATCGACCGGCATTTAGTTTTTTCACGTTGATGACGTTGCTGGAGGAGCTGTCTAGGTTCTCAAACCCCTCTGATTCCAAAAACTGCTCCCTGACATCCTCTTTATACGTCCCGATACTCTCGAGCTTTTCCGCATCCTCGAGAGAATTAATCTCGACACCCGCGCCTTTCTTTGTATAGAACATCCAGACTCTGCTGACAACAGGTCCCACCCACTTAAACATGGGTTTTCTTTCCTCGGGCTCGCCAAAGCGGCGGGTGGGATTCCGCTGCTTCATGTCATCCTCGACATCCATGCCGGGTACGAGGCGGCTCCATGCGCCTTCCGTAGGAAAGGGCCCCGGTGCAATCGCATTCAGGCGGATGCCCTCGGGTCCCCACTCCGCCGCCAACGAGCGCATCATCGCCACGATGCCTGCTTTCGAGACGGCACTCGGCACGACGAACGCACTTCCGGTGTCGGCATAAGTCGTGGCAATCGACAGCACCACGCCCCCCGACCCGCGCTCAATCCACCGCTGTCCGCACGTCTGTGTGCAGTAGAACGAGCCGTACAGATTGGTCTTGACGATGGCGTCGAAGCCGTTCGGTGAGAGGTCTTCTGTGGCTGCCAGGAAGTTGGCCGCGGCGTTGTTCACGAGCGCGGTGACGGGTCCCTGCGCCTCTTCGGCCTCGTCGAAGAAGGCGTTGACGGATTCGGCGTCGCGCACGTTGCACGAGATGCCGTTTGCGATGCCGCCATCTTCTTCGATGGCAGCAACCGTTTCATCGAGCGGCTCGGTGCGGCGTCCGTTGATCGTGACCGATGCGCCAAGCGCCGCACAGCGCTCGGCCATCGCGCGCCCGAGGCCCGTCCCGCCGCCGGTAATCACGATGTGCTCGCCGTCGAGGAGGTCGTCTGCAAAGATATTGGACATAGAAATACGCTGTAGAGAGAAACCAGAGAACAGATGCGGTTGGCCTGCACACGCCCGAAGCCTGTGCAGGCATCGGAAAGATACACAATGCGGTATGCAAACTACAATGGGTGGAGGGATGGAAGGGTGAACCGGTGAACGAAAAAAACATCAGCCCCTGTTAGATCGCAAGTGATCCCCCCAACCAGTCATTCCGGATAATCCTAACTCATGGTACATGACAAAACTCACATGCTTCCTCCGTCCGGTCTGTTGCCGCCGATTCTAAAGAGATTCCTCTGCCGACGGCTGTCGGCATCGGAATGACGCACTGAGAATGCGTTGTGCTATACATCTGATCGCTGTTGAACATACAGAAATGCTTGTTTATGCCTTCACACCGTCATCCCAGACGGAGCGGAGCGACGATCTGGGATCCACGCCCCAATGGAGGGATACATTAGCGGAGTGCGTTCGCCCTCAACCGGCAAATGGATTACTTCGTGCGTACCACAGGCATGACCTTCGGCCCTCGCTTCGCTCGGCTCCGGATCAGCGGCGCCAGGGGCGCCTTGCCTGTCCTGAACTCGATTCAGGATCTGGATGACGGGCGTTGGGGGCTGTGCGACTTCTGAACCTATAGCACAACCCGTTCTGAGAGATCCGGAATATCGATTCTGTGAGGGCTCGCTCAGGTTTTTCGTGTACCATGGCAAACGGTTCAACATTCATATTTCTGCTACTCCTGAATCCATACGCACAGGCAGCCGTCTAATTTTGTGTTGTTGTTTAGATGCCATTTGTCGCTTTCCCTGCCTCTTCTATGGCCGTTTCTGCTCCTGCTGATGCCCTCGCTACCGACCGCCCGGCGGCGCGCCCGATGACCGACCACCTGCGCACCACGCTGGCGGAAAACCTGCGTCCGCGTCTGCAAGGCGACCTGCGCACCGACGCGATGTCGCGCGCCCTCTACGCCACCGATGCCAGCATGTACCAGATGGAGCCGGTGGCCGTCTGCATCCCCAAGACTGTCGCAGATGTCCAAGCTACGCTCGAAGAGGCGCATGCGCTTAGCATTCCCGTGCTGCCACGCGGCGGCGGGTCGTCGCTGGCCGGGCAAGGTGTGAACACTGCGGTGGTGCTCGACTTCACGCGGCACCTGGATGCGATCGTCGACATCGATCCCGCAGCCCAACAAGCCACCGTGCAGCCCGGACTCGTGCTCGACCATTTGAACGCGGCGGCAGCGGAGCACGGCCTCATGGTGGGCCCCGACCCGGCCAGCAGCAGCCGCGCTACCCTCGGCGGCATGGTGGCGAACAACTCCACGGGCACGCACTCCATCCGCTACGGCAACATGATCCACCATGTGCGCCGCGCCAACGGCTTCCTGGCCGACGGCACACCCGTCACGTTCGAGCCGCTTTCGCACGGCGGCTGGCAGCGCAAAATGCGTCAAGACAACCGCGAGGGCACGATCTACCGCAGCCTTGACGCGCTGCTGAGCCAACACGCCGACACTATTCGCAACGACACCTCCGACCACTGGCGCCGCAACAACGGCTACCGCATTGAGCATCTGCTGGATACGGATGAGCGCAACGTGGCGCAACTCATGGCGGGCAGCGAGGGCACGCTGGCGGTGCTGACCGAAGTCACCATCGACCTGGTCGAGAAGCCTGCCACCACGGTGCTCGGCATCGCGTCGTACGACACGCGCCAGCAGGCGCTCGAAGCCGTCACCGCCATCCTCGACACCGACCCCGATGCGGTGGAGCTCTTCGACGGCGTGGCGGTGGAGCGGATTCGCGCCACACCCGGCTATGCCGAGCGCCTCACCTTCATCGACGGCACACCCGGCGGCGTGCTCATTGTGGAGTACGGCGGGGCCTCCAAAGAGGACATGGCCCGCAAGCTCGACGAACTCGACGCAGTGCTGCCCACAACCAATGCTCGGGGGCCGGCCCAGCGCATCCAACACGACGATGCGATTGCCAACGTGTGGAGCATCCGCAAAGAGGGGCTCGGCCTGGTGATGGGTGTGGAGGGCGAATACAAGCCGTGGGCGCTCATCGAGGATGCCTCGGTGCCGGTAGAGCATCTGCCCGACTACATCGACGAGTTGAGCACGCTCATCGACGAACTGGATGTGCGCGCGGCCTACTACGCCCACGCCTCGGCAGGCTGCCTGCATGTGCGTCCGTTTGTGAACACGAAGACCGACGAAGGGCTGGAGCAGCTGGATACGATTGCTCGCGGCTCGCTGGAGCTGGTGAAGCGCTACGGCGGCGTGACCTCCTCGGAGCATGGCGACGGCATTGTGCGCGGCGCCCTCAACCGCGAAATGCTGGGCGATGACCTCTATGCCGTCAACCAGCAGATCAAATCCATCTTCGATCCTGAGGGACTCCTCAATCCGGGAAAAGTGGTCGATGCCCCGCCGCTGACCGAGAACCTCCGCATGGGGCCTGACTACAGCACGCGTCCGCTGCGCACGGCGATGAACTTTGAGGACGAGGGCGGCTTTTCGCATCTCCTGGAAAAATGCAACGGCAACGGCGCTTGCCGCAAGCGCGACCACGGCACCATGTGCCCCAGCTTCATGGCCACGCGCGAGGAGGAAGATTCCACCCGTGGACGCGCCAATGCCCTTCGATCGGCGCTGGCGGGCGATTTGCCTGAAGGCGCGCTGACGAGCGAGCGCATGTATGAGGTGATGGATCTGTGCATCCAGTGCAAGGCGTGCAAGACCGAGTGCCCCTCGAACGTGGATATGGCGAAGATTAAGACGGAGTGGCTGAACCAGTACTGGCAGGAGCACCGCATGCCGTGGCGCACGTGGCTCTTTGCGCATCAGCCGCAGTTTGTACGCCAACTGGCAGGCACGCCGCTGGCTACGGCCATCAACTGGGCGGGCAAGCAGGGGTGGATGCGAAAGGCCGGCGCGTGGATGATGGGCGTTAGTGCGGAGCGCGAGTTGCCTCCGTTTGCCCGGCAGACGGCCTTCCAGATGGATCTGGATGCGTCGAATCCCCCCGAGGGCCCCGATGTCGTGTTCTTTGCGGATACGTTCAACGCCTACCACACGCCCGAGGTGGTGCGCGCCGCCGTGCGGTTCTTGCAGCGCACTGGCCACCGCGTGCATCTGGCGCCCGAAGGCGCGTGCTGCGGACGTCCGCTCCTGTCGAAGGGGCTCGTGACTGAGGCGCAGCACACCGCGCTCAACACACTGGAGATGCTCTACCCGTATGTGGAGCAGGACCTACCGATTGTGGGGTTGGAGCCGAGCTGCATTCACACGCTAAGCGACGAGTTTCTGTCGCTGCTGCCGGGCGAGTTGCGCGCACAGGAGCTGGCCGAACAGGTGCATCCGTTTGAGGGATTCGTGGCCGAGCGGCTTCGCGATGGTGCGCTCGACGCCTCCGAATGGCACGCGCCTGAACACAACAACCTGATTCTGCACGGGCACTGTCACCAGAAAGCGCTGGTGGGCACGGCGGATACGGAGGCGATTCTGTCGGCAGCGGGATACGACGTGAACACGCTCGACACCAGCTGCTGCGGCATGGCGGGATCGTTCGGCTACGAGGACGAGCACGTGGCGATCTCGAAGCAGATGGCCGAGCGCCGCCTGGCCCCCACCGTGCGCAACGCTCCTGCATCCACCCATGTGGCCGCGCCGGGCTTTTCGTGCCGCTCGCAGATCAAAGACGTGACGCCGCGCACGGCCCAGCATCCGGCGGTGCTCTTAAACGAGGCGCTGCGCGGGTGAGTACCGCTCCATCTGAGTAGTGGAAGGTGTACAGCAGGCGGTGTAGACGCACGCGCGGCACGCACCCGGCCCACACTGCGCACCGCTCCACTGCAGGTACGGCGGCACCGCTTCCCGGCAGCACATCTTGAGATGCCTCACTGCGTTCAGCATGACCATGGGAGGGAGTTGTGCCACTCCGACCCACACAGCCCTCTACGCCAAGTCATTTTGACTCCCGGCTCCTATCGAGTACGTGTTTAACGACATGCCGTCCAGGACAATCAGGATGGAAGAAAAAACCCATTTAACCCCAAACCTTTTAAGGTTGGCACGACATTGGTGGACTTGACACCACCCGTTCATCTTTCTATCATAGAAGCAATCTATAACGCCGCTCCCTGCATCCGCATTCGCACGATGTCCGTATCTGCTCCGTCTTCCACTCACGTAACCCGCCTTCTCGCTCCATTTTTAATCCTGTTCGTGACTGCTCTGTTGGCAGGATGCGGGGGCGCCTCGTCTGACGATGTAGCGATCGAAGAGCGCGATGGCGTAACCTACGTCACAAACACCGGCACCACGGTGTGGACAGACCACGATGCGGCTCCTATTCAGTTCGGGTTGGAACAGACCTTCGGCGCTGAGGAGGCCCCCGAAGAAGCGATGCTGGCCAATGTGCGCGGTGTCGTTGTCGACGCAGAGGGCGCAGTGTACGTGCTCGACTATGGCAACAACCGTCTGGTGGCGTTCAATCCCGATGGCGGCCTGCGATGGAGCGCCGGACGCGAAGGCGAGGGGCCCGGCGAGTTTAGCAACGCGTATGGCATGGCTGGAGACGGCGACGGGCGGCTCTACGTCTCGAACCAGATGAACGGACGCATCGACATCTGGACGACCGATGGCACGTTTGTCGAGAGCATTGGAATCGATGAACTGGGCGTACGCGGATCGGTCACGGCCTATGCGAATGGCCACCTGATCCTTAGTCGCTCGGCGTTTGGGGGCGATCCGCAACAACTGTATTTCATTGACACGGACACCTGGACACATGATCGGACCGTTGAGGTCGACTTCGACCTGGATCTGCCGGATGGGATGGGCACTGGCGGCGGGGTCTCCGTGCATGACGAGCATCTCTGGGTGAGCCATGTCACCGCCTACCAGTTACGCCAGTACACACTCGACGGCACACCAACCCGGCAGATCGCCCGCCCAAACATCGACACGATCATCGGCCCCGGCATCTCTGATGATCAACGCCTGATGCGCGTTTATGGTCATCTGGGCGCCCCCGCTGTGCTTCCCAATGGACACATGCTTGTGGCGTCGTCGTGGCCCACCAACATCCAAGATCCCAATGAGCATACAGAGCGATCTGCAAACGGCGATGCCGAGGACCCGATTCCCGCCAGCGCGGTCGATCTCTTTGATCCGGAAGGCCGCTTTCAGGGTCGGTTGCTGTGGGAAGAGATGCGCACGCCCGACATTGGGCGCATCCAGACCGTTGGTCCTGATGGCACGCTCTACACCACCGCCTCAACGCCCTTCCCGCAGGTGCGCCGGTATGCGGTGACGATAGACTGACGACGTTTACGACAACCTCCATCATGTGACCGTCAGCTCCGCATCACTGAAGTGGGCTTCCCGGGTGATTTTCCGTACGCTGTCCCATACACAGCACTCAAACTCCTTTGCGGAAACGGGCGGCGATCCGTCATACGGAAGAACGAACGCATCCCCCCTCCCGTATCAAAAATGATTTACCTCATTGCAGCCCAGTCTACCTATGTCCAAAACACTAAAAATAGAACTTCCGGACGACGTCTTCTCGGCGCTCCGTCGCTCGCCCGAGGAATTTGGGCGCGAGCTTCGGCTTGCGGCCGCAATCAAGTGGTATGAAATGGAGCGGATCTCACAAAGCAAGGCGGCAGAGATTGCTGGCCTCTCGCGTCCTGCTTTTATCGCAGCCCTGGCACGGTATGGCGTCAGCCCTGTCCAGACAACTCCCGAAGAGATCAGGGATGAGATTCAGCAGGCTCTCGGCACGTCGCTTCCACGCACCAGCACTTCTGGAGACGCATGAGAAAGTGGGTTGTCGATGCCTCGCCGATTATTCTTCTTGCTACAATTGGCTATGCAGACTTATTAGCGCTTACCGCAGACAGTCTTCTTATTCCAGAAGCAGTATCCAACGAGGTGCGGGATACTGAAAAAGATGATCCAGCGCGTACGTGGCTGGAAGAGCACAGCCGGTGGGTTGAATCAACTCCTCCTGTTGTTCCGGAAGTCGCGGCCTGGGACCTTGGACAAGGTGAGAGTAATGTACTCTCTTATAGTATTGG
>NZ_JAWOAR010000340.1:0-6226 GCF_046498435.1 Longimonas sp.
TGCACGATTCGCCACGCGCAGTGGGTGCAGGAGACCGAACACGGCGACTGGCGCTTTGAGATCGAGGGCTCGCGCTTCCTGCACGGCATGGTGCGCGCCATTGTGGGTACGCTGCTCGACATCGGACAGGGGCGGCGTCCGGTCGATGACCTGCCGCGCGTCCTGGCAACCAAAGACCGCCGCGAAGCCGGACCCGCTATGCCGCCCGAGGGCCTGGTGCTGGAGCGCGTGCGGTACGAGGTATAACCTGTAGAGACGTCCCGCCGGGACGTCTCTACTGCAATTGCGTCGTCACCGCGTCGATACGCTCGACCAGATCCGCAAACGCCTGTTCGTAGCGGTCCATCCACGCGGTCAGGTCAGAGGCGTTGGTTTCCAGCTCGTAGCGCAGGCCCGGCAGCATCCACGAGGCGTATCCGCTGAACGGGTCGGGCGAGACGTAGAGCGAGCGGTGCAGTCCGCCCGATTGCAAGCCATCGGCATCCATGAGGGCGCGGCTCAGTTGCATGAGCGCCTGGTTTAGCTCAGGAGAGGCCGAGCGCCCGGCTTCCACGTACGCGTCGCGCGCTTCCGTAAAGGCCGCGGCTGCATTGGCCATGTTGTCGGCCTGTGTGCGGAGCGGGGCCGGGTCGAAGTCGATGTCGCGTTCGGTGGCGATCTCTTCAAGGGCGTCGAGGTGGGCGTGTGTGTCCTGCGCGTAGCGTTCCACATCGTAGGGCAGCACATCGGCATTGGCGAAGCGCAGCGCCAGGAGGCCGTCGACCTGGGCGAGGGTGGCCCCGCTCTGGAACGACGAGTCGCCGAAGCGCTCGTACCAGGCAAACGAGTCGTAGTTGGAGTGGTAGATCGGCGTGGTGCCCGACATGGAGAGCGACGCCGATGGCACGCCGATGTGCGTCACAAAGCCCACGTGGTCGGAGCCGCCGCCCAGGTTGCCGAGAGCATCGTTGGCGTCGTCGTGGCGCGTAGCGAGGTGGTCGTACACGGTGTCGGCTTCGTCGTTGGGATGCGGAACGGAGCGCGCAGCATCAAGAATCGGCTGCTTCATGAGCGGCGAGGCGGCCCCGCCAAAGCGCAGCCCGGTCGCAGCGCCATCCGCGTTGATGTAGGTAACGCCCCCCGCATCCAACTGCTCCTGCAGTTGACGCACCCACTCCAGCGAGCCCAAGATGCCGTATTCCTCGGCGTCCCAGTGCGCAATCAGGATGCTGCGGCGTGGGGCGCAGTCGCTATCGAGCGATCCGAGCGCGTCGGCCAGGGTGAGCAGCGAGGCGGTGCCGCTGTTGGGGTCGGTGGCGCCAAAGGCCCAGGCGTCGAAGTGGGACCCGAGGATGATCCATTCGTCGGGATGTGTGGTGCCTTCGAGTACGCCCACGACGTTGGTGGCACGGGTGATGTCTTTCGGCTGCTCCACCGACAGCTCCACGGTGAGCGCCTCGCCGCCAGTCACGCGGTAGGTGAACGGCAAGCCGCCTTGCCAGCCGCCGGGCACGGCGTCGCCCTGCATGCGCGAGAGGATTTCGCGGGCGGAGCGATACGACAGCGGGGCCACGGGGATGCGCGGCAAGTCGGCCTCATCGGGGTCGAGGCGTTCAGGCGTGTCGGGATCGTCGAGCGGGAGGGCGGGGCCGTTGGGCGTGAGCGGGTCGCCACCCAGCGGAGTCAGGATGGAGCCGCGCTGGATGCCGCTCTCATGCACGTAGCGTCCTTCGGGATAGGTGAGGCCCTGCGTGTAGCCGCTGTCGGCGGGATCGGTGTACATGATGAGTCCGGCCGCGCCGTATTCTTCGGCGTACTTGGCTTTGTATCCGCGAAAGTTGCCGCCGTAGCGCGCAATCACGATTTTGCCCGAGAGGTCGATGCCCATCTCATCCAGCTGCTGGAAGTCTTCGCGGCGTCCGTAGTTGGCGTAGACGATCTCGGCGGTGACGGTGCCCGAGGCGGCGTATGCGTTCCATCCGGGGCCAAGGTCGGGGTGATCCGAAAAGCGATCGTCCTCCAGAATGTCTTCCTGGATGCCCAGCGGCATGCGCTGCGGCGTAACGAGCGCGACGGAGGCGGAGGCCTGCTCGGGGTCGGGCATGTAGAGGTCGTACGGGTAGCGGTCTACCTGGAACCCAGCGGCCTCCATCTGCCGACCGATGTACATGCCGACATCGTCGTTGGCCTTGGTGCCGGCGGGATGTGGATCGGCGGTGAGGGCTTCGAGGTGGGCGCGGAAGCCGTCGGACGAGGGCGCGTCGAGGAATTGGGCTTCACACTGTTGCTGTGTGTCAGCGCGATCGGGGGTAAAGCCGGGCAGTGCCTGTCCGGAGACCGGACGAGGCCCGGCAGCGAGCAGGAGCACGGCACAAACGAGACAGAGAATCTGGGGACGCATGGCGGAGGGGCACAAGAACGGAGGCAATGGTGGATGTGCAGTATCGCTTTCGTTTCCATCAAACTCAAATACAGCACGGCTAACCTTTGCGTGCGCTGGTTCGTATGGTGTGTGCAAGCGCGTTGCTCACGAAACCATGGAGATGCAAAGCGCTTCCACTGTGCCCGTTTTCTGATCAACAGCCCCATGTTTTATGCCCGATATCGTTGCGCCGCCGCGTCCTGAGTCGGCCACCTTTCAGGTTGATACCGAATCGATGCCGCTCGAACAGGTGCTGGTGCATACGCCGGGCCACGAGATGGAACTGGTGGCGCCGGACAACCGCCTGGACCTGCTCTTCGACGACATTTTGTTTTTGGGCCATGCCCGCGATGAGCATTTGCTCATGTGCACGCTCTTTGAGAAGGTAGTAGAGGCGCCGGGGGCGGTCTTGCAGGTGAGCGAGTTGCTTTTGGATGTGTTTCAGCAGGAGGATGCGCGGGCTGATTTCATTGACCGGCTCTGCCGCGTGATGCCAGAGACGAACATCCAGGCTGTGCGGGATGAGCTGAAGCAGCTGGCTCCGAGCGAACTCCACAGTCTGGCGCTGACGGGCGAATCGCCGCTGCCGCTACAGCTGCCGCCGTTGCCGAACCTCATGTTTACGCGCGACCTGGCGGCGGTGGTGCACGACCGGATTGTGATTAGCCATGCGGCTACAGCGGCGCGCTCGCGGGAGAGCATCATTATGCAGGTGCTGCTGCACCATCACCGGTTCTTTAATGATGTGAAGGACCGCGTCATTACGCTGCCTGAGGGGGTGAACTTTGAGGGCGGCGATCTGCTCATGGCGGCGCCCGACGTGTTGCTCATTGGACACTCCGAGCGGACCTCGTTTGGTGCCATCATGGCGATTGCGCATCAGGTGTTTGAGCACACGCCCATTGAGCACGTGCTGGCGGTGGATCTGCCGAAGCGCCGCTCCACCATGCACCTGGATACGGTGTTTACGTTTGCCTCGCCGAACGAGTGCGTGGCCTTTCCTCCGCTGATCGACGACCCGAGCTACGGCTACGTAGTGCATCTTACCGAAGGCAGCGAGACGGGTCAGTTCATCACCGACATGCGTCCGAATCTGCGCGACGTGTTGAACGACTTGATCGACCGCGACCTTACCTTCATTCCGTGCGGAGGCCCGGAGCGCCTCAACCAGGAGCGCGAGCAGTGGACCGACGGGGCCAATGTGTTTGCGGTAGCGCCCGGTGTTATTGTAGGATACGAACGAAACCGCCGGACCTTCGAGGAACTGCGCAACCACGGCTACCGCGTGGTGTCGGCTGAAAACTTCCTGTCGTACTACGAAGACAGCACCTTTACGCCGGGCGATGAGAAGCTGGCCATTCAACTGGCGGGCACCGAACTCTCACGCGGACGCGGCGGCCCCCGCTGCATGACGCTGCCCCTGGCGCGTACGTCGGTTCATGATGTGTAATATCAAATCCGGTTGTATCATTGCAGTATCCCTGCGGTGTACAACGGTAACGACACGGCGTGCCGTGTCGCCACGTATGCGTATCCGACGGACGCCCCACGCTGCGTCGTTACACCGGGCATGATCCGTTCAACCAACAGACCATAACAACGCATGCGGATTTGGTATTAGATCGCAGATTAGATCGCAGAACACCAAAACAGCGCCCTTTGCATCCCCATGGCCCTGTCCTCGCTTCTCGACGCCGACCGCACGTGGATGCAGAAGGCCTTTCGCGAGGCCGAGCGCGCCTTTGACGCCGACGAGGTGCCTGTGGGCGCGGTGATCGTCCACGAGGGGCGCGTGGTGGGGCGTGGGCACAACCTGGTTGAGCAACTGGGCGACCCCACCGCCCACGCCGAGATCATGGCCGTTACGGCGGCCTGCGATACGCTCGGGCGCAAGTTTTTGCACGACTGCACGCTGTACGTCACCCTCGAACCGTGTCCGATGTGCGCTGGGGCGCTGGTGCATGCTCGGCTGAAGCGTCTCGTGTTTGGTGCCTACGACGAAAAAGCGGGCGCGGTGGACACGCTCTATCGCATCGGGCAAGACGAGCGCCTGAACCACCAGATTGAGATTGTGGGCGGACTTGAATCCGACCGCGCCTCCAACATGCTGCGGGCGTTCTTTCGTGCGAAGCGGGGGTAGGTGTGGATGAATTGAGGGGTGGAAGGATGGAGGATAGCGGGGGCTGTCACAGAGCCTCCCCCAATGTTGTAGGGACACGGCGCGCACGTGTTTAGCGTGGTTCCATGACCGCCCGGGATATCCGCTTCGCTCCTGATCCCGGGCTACGGGAAGGCGTTGTGCCCGTCCAAACCATAGCCGGGGATCGCTTGCATCCCCGGCAGCGTCCCGCCGCAGGCTTCACGGCTCCGATATAGCTTCGCAGCGTGTCCACAAGCGATTGGTGGCGTGGCGTTCTTTTTGACGAGCTACGTAATCGAGGAGGGGATCCATATGGCGGGGTGAAACCGTGAACGCGCCGTATCCCGACTGCCAGCGGAACGCATCCTGTCCCATTGCCTGACGCACGCGGTAACAACTTCCGCTCTTCGCTGCCTGTGTGAACTGGGCGACCGATAGGGTGGCAGGTAAAGCGACGACCAGATGCACGTGGTCCGCAATGCCCCCAATGCGTACCAGACGTCCGCTCACCGACTCGGTTTTCGCACGAAGCGCATCATACAGCAATGGTTCTACACGAGCCGTAATGAGCGGGTACCGCCGATATGTAGCTGTTACGATATGGTAGTACAACCGCGTGTAAGGCATGGTACGAGAGGTGGCATCTCATGAAATATGGTTTTTTAACAGGACACGATGAGATGCCCTTCGTAACGCTTCGCGCTGCAAGACCGCCCGGGATATCCGCTTCGCTCCTGATCCCGGGCTACGGGAAGGCGCGGCGCCCGTCCAATCCATAGCCGGGGATCGCTTGCATCCCCGGCTCTCGTTGGGGCTGAATCACCATCCGTACGTTTCACTTTCATTGGAAGCGGCACGTCGCTAAACAGATACCACGGCACGCCGTGTCCCTACGGGTTTGACCTGCAATGTACAGGTGGACATGATTACGGCAGCACCGCTACGGCCCGAAGCGGCGCGCCGCCAGCGCCTTCGATCTTCATGGGTAGGGCCATGAGGTGGGCGCCCGTAGCGGGCAGATCGTTCAGGTTCGTGAGGTTCTCGAAGACGGCAATGTTCTCCGGAAAGAGAATCCGGTGCGCGGCAAAATCCTCCGACGGTCCGTAGTCGATGCTGGGCGTATCCAGCCCAATGGCCTGAATGGATCGGTTCTCGACCAGCCACTCCGCAGCGTCGGGATGCAGGCCCGGAAATTCCAGATCGGGCAGCGCTTCCTCGCCGCGCTCTGCGGTGCCCATGTATGCCTCGCGGTCAGGGTAAAACTGCGCTGATCCCGTGTTCAAGAGTACCATCGCGCTATCGGGGATGCGGCCATGTTCGGCTTCCCACGCCTCGAAATCGGCCACTTGCACCTGATAGAGGCGGTCGTTAGCGGCCTGCTCGCGCACATCGACAACCACAGCCGGGCCAATGAGCCGATCTACGGGGATCTCCTCGGCAGTAAACTGCTCCTCGGCGGCCTCGGCGCTCTCGGCGAAGTGAAACGGGGCATCCATGTGCGTGCCGCCGTGCTCGGCGCCGGTAAAGACGTACGAACTGTAGAAGTAGCCGTTGGTCTCGCCCACAAACTCTTCGGTGAGTTCAAACTCCTGGGTCGCGGTGGGCCAGTAGATGCTTTCTTCGTTGAAGGGATGCGAGAGGTCGACCAGCTCGCCGTCGGGGAAGGCAACAGCGGTTGTGTCGGC
>NZ_JAWOAR010000211.1:0-7389 GCF_046498435.1 Longimonas sp.
CTGGTGGGCCTGCTCAAGGAACTGCACGACGACCTCGACGCCGCCGTCGCCGATGCCTACGGCTGGCCCGCCGACCTGCCGGAGGACGCGATCCTGCAGCGCCTGGTGGACCTGAACGCCGAGCGGCGCGCCGAAGAAGAGCAAGGGCACATCCGCTACCTGCGCCCCGCCTACCAGGACCCCGACGCCAGCACCCAGGCCGCGCTGGATCTGGAGATCGACCTCAGCGGCGACGGCGCGCCCGTAGAGCCGCTCCCGTGGCCCGGCACGCTGGCCGAGCGGGCGCAGCTGGTGCGTCAGGTGGTCGAACAGACCGGCGACCCGCTCACGCCCGAGCAAGTGGCGCGGCACTTCCACCGCGCCCCCCGCGCCAACGTCCGCGACCTCCTCGACACCCTCGCCACCCTCGGCCACCTCACCCCAACCGACGACGGCGCGTTTGTGGGGTGAGCACTTCCCCAAACATTTGGTTCATCCTCCGGACATGTCATGGTGAGCGCAGTCGAACCATCTCCCTGGCGCTCAGCAGATGCAATTGGGCGAGAGCGGCCCTCAGGCGGGGGCACGCTCGTGGCCTCAGGTCTCGAAGCGGCGACCCTGACGCCCTACGGCGGATCGCGCATCATGCAGACGCTTCCGTTGAGCGAGTCGGCCGCGTCGGATACGCCCACGGTGGGCGGCTTCTTCGGCGTGCGCATTGGCGACCAGCAGCTGGGCATCTCGCCCGAGATCGGCCTCTACTACGACGAGCCCGCCCTCGACATCTCGAACGACAATCCCGTGCTCTTCATCCCAAGCGTGACGATCCACGGACGCGGCCTGCTGGACGACCTGTTTCCGTGAGCCTCAGGTTGTATGTGCGGGATGCATCGGTACGTAGTTCGTACGGGCGGTCCGACGCCGCGAGACCGGTGGCAGTTGCTCGTGCTCGCCCGTCCCATTTGCGGAGCGAGATCGCCCGCAACTGAGCACGTCCCCTCCATTACTTACCCGACATCACACCAATCCCTTACCACCGGGCGCACTATACATGCAAGGCATCTACGCACCGTCTGAAGCACATTAGGAGAGCCAACACGAGGTTGCATCCGAACGACAACTATTCAGATGTGCGCTCTGTCGGAAGAATCGCAGAACGAGGAGCGAAACCCCTTACGCGGGTTCTTTCCTCTGATTGCACCACATGCCCTACGCATCAACCAACGAATTATATCATGGCTCGCTCAAAAGGAAAAAACAGCCCCCAAATGCAGCAGGCCAAAGGAAGCTGGAAGCAGTTTAAGGGACACGTCCAGGAAAAATGGGGCGACCTGACCGGTGATGACATGGATCAGTTCGAGGGCAAACGCGAGCGCCTCGAAGGATACCTTCAGAAGCAAACAGGCGAGAAGCGAGAAGCCGTCCGGCAACAGCTGGACACGCTCGCCGAGAAGGCGAACTACACCTTCTAACGAATGGCTCCCTCGGCCTCGCAATCGGGCGGGTCGGTTCCCGTTCGCCCACCGAGACGTTAGTGCCAACGGAGCACGCCCGGAGGCAAAGGCAACCAGCCAGCTACAGCGTGTCTCTACACGCATGGCTTCGCAAACGCATTCCCTAAACGCAAACCGTTATGAGTCCTCTTGTATTGGTTCTGGTCGTTGTTTTGGTTCTCGTCGTCATTGGAGGCGGTCTTGGCTATCGGGGAGGAAGCGGTGGGATTGCCGGAGTGGGAGGCCTCCTCGGGCTGGTCCTGGCCATCCTTCTGATCATGTACCTGACCGGCAATTTGTAAAACGCACGTCGAATAGCCTGCACCCCTTCATTGTACAAAAGCGATTAAGAGGTCATAAATGTATTGACAGCGGAAAACTGCCATTTTTATTCCGTGCAATGTCTTTCTCCGCTCAACACGACGCTCTCCCCAACGCACGCCCTAATACACCTGCGGCACAATCCGCTGCGACGAGATGGGCGGGCGCTCGTAGTCGAGTTCCTCTTGTTTGGGCGGCAGCGTGATCTCCGTGGGCATCACAAACTCCACATCCTCATAGTCGACCATGCTCAGGAAGTGGTGGATGCAGTTGAGGCGCGCCTTGCGCTTGATGTCCGACGGCACCACGTGCCAGGGCGACTCCTCGGTGTCGGTGTGGGCGAACATCTTGTCCTTCGCGCGTGAGTACTCCTGCCAGCGAGCGCGCGACTCCAGGTCAATCGCGCTAAGCTTCCACCGCTTTGTATCGCTGTTGATGCGCTTTTTGAACCGCTTCCTCTGCTCCTTGGCACTGACCGAGAACCAGTACTTGATCAGCAGGATGCCCGAGGAAATGAGCAGATGCTCAAACTTAGGCGCATCCCGCAAGAAGCGCTGATACTCCTCATCCGTGCAGAACCCCATCACGCGCTCCACACCCGCCCGATTGTACCAGCTCCGGTCGAAAATGACGATTTCGCCTGCCGATGGCAGATGCTCCACGTAGCGCTGAAAGTACCACTGCGTCTGCTCGCGCTCCGTCGGCTTATCAAGCGCGACCACACGGCAGAAACGCGGATTGAGCGGTTTGATGAGCCGCTTGATTGCGCCGCCTTTGCCCGCTGCGTCGCGTCCCTCAAACACAAGCACGATGCGCATCCCCTGCATCTTAACCCACTTCTGCAGCCGCCGCAACTCAATCCGAAGACGCTTGAGTTCCTTTTTGTATCGCTTCTTGGAGAGCTTCTCATCGGAGTGCATAGGCAGTACGGATGCTAAAGAACGGGACAGAGCAACGAACGGGCCGTGCTCCAGCAGGAGACGGCTATGTTCGGTTGGGTACAATAAACGAACTATCCGGGCAAACTGCGAACGCAACGAAGCATCGTCTCCTGCGACCGACGCCCCCCTGTCGGCCGTGTAGGATTGTGAGATTCGACGCCGTACGCTACGACATCTTTTGCCAAAGCACTCCCATAGCCAGGATCTTTTGCGGCCCTCCATGCCAATCATTCGACTGCGCTCACCATGACAGGCTTCGTGGGAGGGTGATTGCAGAGCAACCATCAAAATGAGGGTTGACACAGCACTACTGCTGGTACGTGTTTAGCGCGATTCTATAACTGCCCGGAATCCAGCGCTCTTCACCGAAGGATCGTGCCACACGTGCAGGGGTGGCGTCGAGATCCTTCCCCCCGACAGTCGTCGTGGGTCAGGATGACGTTGAGGTGTGAGGTAAAGCAGCAGTCCCCTAATCGCTCCCCTAAAGAGGGAGCCGTCGCGCCAGCAGCTGGGGGGATAGACTGGAGCCAACGGTCCCCCGTTGGCTCAGCAAATGAAGGCTCCTGCGTTTCCCACGCGACAGCGATACCGAAGGGGGTGCCGTGGTGTACGCCAGAAACGCAGACGGTGCCGACAGTGGTCGGTATCCGCTCAAGATGACAGGCGTATGAGAAGAGTACGTTGCTACACCAAGATTGACCTGTGACAGCACACTCTTGGTGTGTCAACGGTCATTCCGCAGGCTGAGCCGTAACGGATGGCCGAGTCGTCCCAATATTGCTGATGCGGTAACAGTCGCTGCATTCGGCATATGTTTCAATTTATCGGCAATGCCCAGATGCCGTACAACCCAGCGTGTATCCCCCCGTTTTCAAAGCACAGACAGATATTCTTACCAATCCCCCGTTCTTATTATGAAACGCTTTGGACTTCTTGCCGTCAGCCTTCTTCTCTTTGTTGCTATGAGCCCGGATGACGGAACCGCTCAGACGCGGTCCTGGCAACACCAGCTCTACTTTAACGGTGGGCCGCAATTCGTCACAGGCGATGCGGCGGATGCTTACCAGACTGGTCTGGCCCTCGAAGGCGGCTATTATTACCGCGCGACAAATACGTTCTTCGTCGGAGTCGCAGGGGGCTATCATCAGTTCAAGGGCGAAGGCAACGTCTCGGACATAGATATTATTCCTCTCCACCTTGCCGCGAAATACAACTTCTCGCTAACTGGCGTGCAGCCGTACATCGGCATGGAAGGAGGTCCCTACATCGTCAGCAACGGGGAGAGCTCCACGGATTTCGGGCTCGCTCCGCGCCTGGGGGTACGCATCCCGCTTTCCTCTGGATTTGACCTGGACCTGAATGTGAAGTACAACATGATCTTCCAGGATAATGACGACTTTACGTACGTCGGTCTCAACGGCGGTCCGGCATACATCCCAAACCGCAACGTCCGATAGAAGCTGCACGATAGCAGTTGCACGATAGCAGTTGCAACTGCGCAGATACATCCGGCGGATCCAGCCTCATACGGTCTGGATCCGCTTTTCTATGCCGGTTTCCACAATACACAGCGTTTCTCCATCGTCCCCTATGGTCTTGTTGAATGATAACATACATCTCGAACAAACCCGTTGTATCAGCACATCCGTGAACTTTCATTGTTGAAAATGAGGTGTCTATGCAGTTTCTTGGGGGCCCCTGCTATTCTTCGATAAACCCACCCTGCTGTCATGCAACGATATCATTTTTGGAGCGCGCTGCTTCTGCTGTGTTTGGTGAGCAGCGCACCTCACGCTACGGCTCAGTCTGACAGCGACACCACGCGCTGGACGCCCGAGCTCAGCATGCAGTACCACACGATTGAGGGGACTGCGATCGCGCCAGATGGACAGCTCGTGGCGTATGTGGTGCGTGAGCCGCTCATGGAGGGCGAGCAATCCGAGTACCGGAGCCAGATTCACCTGGCCTCGGCAGATGGCGAGATGAACATGCAGTACACACGCGGCGAGCACTCCAGCTACAGTCCCGCCTTTTCACCAGAGGGCCAGCACCTCGCCTTTATTACCACACGCTCCGGCCCCCCCCAGGTGTGGGCAATGCGTGTGCAGGGCGGCGAAGCGTACCAGGTAACGGATGCCGAAACGGGCGTGGATAGCTTCCAGTGGGCCCCCGACGGCTCCAAAATCGCCTACACAATGACCGACCCGAAGTCGGACGCGGAAAAGCAGCGCGAAAAGGAGCGGCGCGATGTGCAGGTCGTCGATGAAGAGCACCTGTACAGTCACCTCTACACAACCGACGTAGCCGAGGCCGACGACTCGACGCGGCAGGTCCAGCGCCTCACGGACGGAGATTTCCACATCCGCAGCTTTGACTGGTCGCCCGACGGGAGCACCCTCGTCTTTGACCATCAGCCTACCCCGAACATCAACAGCGGCTTCACGGAGGCCGACATCTCCACCGTGCCTGCCGATAGTGGGGCCGTGACAACGCTTGTGGAGCAGCCGGGCGTAGACAGCGCCCCGCACTTTTCGCCCGATGGCAGCCAGATTGCGTTCACCGGGCAAGGCGGCCAACCTGAGCCCGTGGGTCTGAATGATGTCTACGTGATCGCAGCATCGGGGGGCACGCCACAGAAGCTGGCCGAAACGCCCAATCGCAGCAGCAGCTTGGAAGGGTGGAGCGAGGATGACGCCGTGCTCATCAGCGAGCCGGCGCGCACCTCCAGTCACCTCTTCGCCGTACCCACAAGCGGCGAATCGCCCCGCCAGCTCACCGAGCGCGACGGCCTCCACGGCAACATTGCGCTCACCCCTGACGCAAGCCGGATGGCCTACGCCTACGAAAACACCGACACCCCCGAAAATCTGTACGTGACTGCCCTCGACGCCTACGAGCGCAACCAGCTCACGACCCTGCACGAAGACGTGCCGATGCCGCCGATGGGACGCACGGAGGTGCTCACCTGGACCGCGCCGGATGGCACGGAGGTGGAAGGGCTCATCACGTATCCGGTTGGCTACGAGGACGACACGCGCGTGCCGCTCATCCTTAGCGTTCACGGCGGACCGGCAGGCGTCTACAACCGCTCCTTTACGGGCGGGCCCGGCATCTACATGACCCAGGTGTTTGCCCAGGAGGGCTACGCGGTGCTGCGTCCCAATCCGCGCGGGAGCACCGGCTACGGAAAGGAGTTCCGCTACGCCAACGTCGAGGACTGGGGCAATGGCGACTACGAGGACCTGATGGCCGGCGTCGATCTCATGGTTGAGCGCGATGTGGCCCACCCCGACAGCCTCGCACTCATGGGCTGGAGCTACGGCGGCTACATGACCTCCTACGCCGTCACCAAAACAGATCGGTTTCAGGCGGCCAGCATGGGAGCTGGGCTGCCCAACCTCATCAGCATGGTGGGTACAACGGACATCCCCGATTACCTCGTGGGCCACATGGGCGGGGAGTTCTGGGATAACTTCGAGACGTACGAGCGGCACTCGGCCGTCTACCGCATCGACAACGTGACCACGCCCACACAGGTGCTCCACGGTGCGGAAGACGACCGCGTGCCTCCGAGCCAGGGCCAGGAGTTCTACCGCGCCCTGAAACGCCAGGACGTATCTACCGAGATGGTTCTCTACCCGCGTACGCCACACGGCCCGCGCGAGCCTAAACTGCTCATGGACGTGACGCCGCGCATCCTCGATTGGTTCGATGCGCATCTCGATCGAGCGGCCGACAGTGAATAGCGTGCGCCGTCAGCAATAGCAACACTGGGAAGATCCAGCGCTGCTGTGCGGAAAACAGTACGTCTGCTCGGACGCCTTCGATTGATTGCGGCACTGGTGCTTCGTTTCCTGTACTGGGGGGATGCAAAAGTCGGTAGCGGGTAGACATTAAGTGACCGCTTTCCCGATAAAAAAGCCTTCCCTGGAGCGAACGGTCCGTATCTGTTTAGCGGGCCTCAACGATTGCACGGCGCATTCCATCGGTCTACATGCCATGGGTCTACATTCCATCAGTCTACATGCTCCGCTTCTCCCATTGTTGTCCCCTTGAGCGTATACCGACAGCGGTCGCCCCAACCGCTGGTATGTGCATTTGGCAAGAGACTTCAAGTAAGCAGAAGAAGGGCACTCCCTTTCACTCCAAACTTCCTTCCCCCCGGGGCTAGTGTCGTGTCACAGGTTAATGTTTGGGTTGAACCAAGATAGATACGCGTGCCGTGCCGTCCCGAAAAGTTCTTGCCAACGGCCAAGGAGATGGTTCGACTGCGCTCACCATGACAGGCTTCGTGGGGGCTGATGCCAGGGCAACCATCAAAATGAGGGTTGACAGAGCACTAGTGCTGTGTCAACCCTGAAAGGTTGGGTTCAGGTGCGTATTTTCCCCTCCATCCTACCCTTCCTCCCCGAGGAGGAAGGAACTGTGAGGTGCCACTTCCCAAGTCCCCCTTCCCAAGTCCCCCTCGGAGGAGGGGGATTTAGGGGGAGGGATTCCATACTATCACACAACCCGAAAAATTATCCTTGACAGGGCAGTAGTGTCGTGTCACAGGTTAATGTTTGGGTTGAACCAAGATAGATACGCGTGCCGTGCCGTCCCGAAAAGTTCTTGCCAACGGCCAAGGAGATGGTTCGACTGCGCTCACCATGACA
>NZ_JAWOAR010000293.1:0-7526 GCF_046498435.1 Longimonas sp.
CAAAGACACCCACTGGGCGCTCGACGATGCGCAGCGCGATGCGATTATCGACGAAATCAAGAGCGACGGACGCAACCTGAACGTGGATATTCAGCGCTTTAAGGGACTCGGCGAGATGATGCCGAAAACGCTCAACGCCACGACGCTCGACCGCGACAAGCGTCGTCTGCTGGAGGTCACCATCCCGGACACCGAGCGCCTGCACACCGAGCAGACCATCACCGACCTGATGGGCCGCGACACCTCGGCGCGCTTCAACTTTATCATGCAGCACGCCACGGAGGCGGATGAGCTCGATGTGTAGGGTGTGCCCCCAACCATGAGGCTCTTGAATAAGAACACGCCTCCGGTAGCACGGCACGGATTAAGTAGGACCGTGAATGTGCGTAACCTGGTTATCCTTGGCGATTTTTTTGAGGCGAGCTTGGTATCCTGAAGAAGATTCCGGATCAGCTCCCGACGGCGGTTGGGATTGTCGAGGATCTTTTGTGACCTTCCATGCCAATCATTCGTTCGCGCTACCCAACCATTGAGCTGTGACAGAGCAGTAGTGCTCTGTCAACCCTCATTTTGATGGTTGCCCGGGCATCATCCCCCCAACGAAGCCTGTCATGGTGAGCGCAGTCGAACCATCTCCTCGGCGTTCAACAGATACGGCGGGACGGGGCCTTCCAACTTCAGGGGAGATCTTTCGACTCCGCTCAAGATGACATCGTCAAGATGACATCGTCTGAGAGGGGTACATTGCTACCCAAGATTGAGCTGTGACAGAGCAGTAGACGCCACATCGCAAAGAGTGGGGCGCTCAGCCCGTTAGCGGGTCCGGTTAGGATGCAGTTTGGGTTCTCCGCAGCCGCTCGTGGGTATTGGCTAATCCAGTGGTGCGTAAGATCAGGTACAAGAAAAGTCATCTACAACAAAAAAAGCCCCGCCCTTGCGGACGAGGCCTCCTTTCAGGTTTGATTGCTGGAAGGTCAAACTCTTTTAGGACCGACTACTTCAGGTCGAACCGGTCGAGATTCATGACCTTGGTCCACGCGTTGATGAAGTCGTGGACGAATTGTTCTTCGCCGTCGTTGGCCCCATAAACCTGCGCGAGGGTGCGGAGACGGGCGTTGGATCCAAAGACCAGGTCGACGCGGGTTGCATGCCACTTCACATCCCCAGTGTCGCGGTCCTGGATTTCGAAGCGTTCCTTGGCCTCCGAAACCGGCTCCCACGTATAGTCCATAGAAAGCAGGTTCGCGAAGTAATCGTTGGTAAGCACTTCCGGGCGGTCGGTGAAGACACCGTCGCTGTTGGCCTGCTCGTGGACGGCGTCGAGCGCGCGCATCCCACCAACGAGCACAGTCATTTCAGGCGCGGTCAAGTCCAGCAGATCGGCTTTGTCAACCAAAAACTGCTCCGGTGTCCAGTCCTGCCCCGGATCCTCGGCGATGTAGTTGCGGAAGCCGTCTGCCCTCGGTTCAAGGTGCTCAAACGCCTCCACGTCGGTTTGCTCTTGCGTAGCGTCGGTGCGTCCGGGTTCAAACGGTACATCGACATCGTAGCCGGCATCTGCAGCGGCCTGCTCAATAGCGGCGCATCCGCCCAGCACGATGAGGTCAGCCAGCGAGACCTGCACGCCGTCGGTCCGCGAGGCGTTGAAGTCTTGCTGGACGCCCTCCAACGTTTGCAGCGCGCGTGACAGTTCGTACGGCTCGTTGGCTTCCCACGTCCGATGCGGCTTTAGGCGGATGCGGGCTCCATTCGCTCCCCCGCGCTTATCACTGTCGCGGTATGTTGAGGCCGAGGCCCAGGCGGTTTTAACGAGACGGGAGACAGACAGGTCGGTAGCGAGGATCGCATCTTTGAGCTCGGCGATCTCTTCGTCTCCGATAAGCTCGTGGTCGACGCTGGGCACAGGATCCTGCCAGATCAGATCTTCCTGGGGCACTTCTGGACCCAGGTAGCGCTCCTTCGGTCCCATGTCTCGGTGAAGCAGCTTGAACCAGGCGCGTGCGAACGCATCCTGGAAATAGCTTGGGTCATCTCGAAATTGCTCGATGATTGCTCGATAGCTGGGGTCCCGTTTCAGGGCCACGTCTGTCGTGAGCATCATCGGGTCTACCTTCTGTGAGGCGTCGTGGGCATCGGGCACCGTCCCCTTTAGCGCATCGCTTTTCGGGCGCCACTGCCACGCTCCGCCGGGGCCTTTGTGAGGCTCCCATTCGTAAGCGAGCAGGCTGTCGAGATAGCCAGTGTCCCACTGCGTGGGCGCTTCGGTCCACGGCCCTTCGATGCCACTCGTAATTGTATCGGCTCCCTTCCCGGAACCGTATGCGTTGCTCCAGCCGAGCCCCTGTTGCTCAATGGGAGCCGCCTCCGGTTCAGGGCCGAGGTGTTCATCGGTGTCGGCGCCGTGGACTTTCCCAAAGGTGTGGCCTCCCGCAATGAGCGCAGCGGTTTCGACATCGTTCATGGCCATCCGTCCAAAAGACTGACGGATGCGCTGGGCCGACCATTCCGGGTCTGGCGTATTCTCGGGCCCCTCGGGATTGACGTAAATGAGCCCCATCACGGTAGCGCCAAGCGGGCGTTCGAGCTCGTCGTCGGCGTCGAATCGATCCCAGGACTCCATTTCTTGTTCAGGGCCCCAGTACACGGAATCGTCGGGGTGGAAGTCGTCTTCCCGGCCTCCGCCGAACCCAAAAGTTGTAAAGCCCATTGATTCGAGGGCCACGTTGCCAGCGAGGACCAGCAGGTCGGCCCATGAAATCTTCCGACCGTACTTCTGCTTCACAGGCCACAGCAGACGCCGGGCCTTGTCGAGGTTCGCGTTGTCGGGCCAACTGTTGAGAGGAGCTTGAAGCTGCTGCCCGCCAGACGAGCCGCCGCGCCCGTCGGTGGTGCGGTACGTTCCGGCTGCGTGCCACGCCATCCGGATGAAGAGCGGGCCGTAATTGCCGTAATCGGCGGGCCACCAGTCCTGTGAGGTGGTCATCACATCGTTGATGTCCGCTTTTAGGGCGTTGTAGTCAAGCTGCTGAAACGCCTCAGTATAATCAAACGCCCCGTTCCAGGGGCTAAGGTCACGAGCATTCTGATCGAGGATTTCGATGTTGAGGCTGCTGGGCCACCACTGACGATGCGCCGTGAAGGTGCTCGCTCGTTGGTTCTTATTCCGCTGATCAGCCTCCGACCCGTTGTGCGAGCCGTTGTGCATCACGGGACATCCGTTGGATCCCCCCGTGTTCTCGGTTGAATGGTCTTCTGACATGTACTAAAGGTAGGACTCTGCTGAAAACAATAACGTCTACCCATAAACGTAGACGCCGGAGCTTCATTGTTCAAATTAATCTTTCCTATATTTGGAATAGTCTGTATCCATTAGAGAGTACATACCCATGACCTGTCGGTACCTCGTAGATTGCAAGTAATACCTCCCCGGAGAGGAAGGAGCCGTAGGACGCTCTCATGAAGTCCCCCGAAAGGGAAGGGGGATTTAGGTCGAACCGAGATAGGTGCGCGTACCGTCCCGGCTATTTCCCGCTGAACGCCAAGGAGATGGTTCCTCCGACAGCGGCCAGGAAACCTGCAACTATCTGCTCCTGCGTTTGCCATTGTCGCGTCTGACGGCTTCCTTCCTGAGTACCTATACGCTTTCCTTTACCCAGTAGTCCAACCCTCATGTCTGAGCCTCTAATCATCGGCGTCGATCTTGGTGGCACCAACATTGAAGCCGCAGCGGTTCGCGGAGGCGACATTCTCGCCTCGAAGAAAAAGAAGACGCGCGCCCCAGAAGGCGTCGACGTGGTCATTGAGCGCATCGGCAAGACGGTGCGCAAGGTGATGGATAAGATGGACAACGACGCCAGCGATTACAGCGCGTTGTGCATCGGCGCACCGGGCGCGGTTGACCCAAAGTCGGGCGTCGTCCACTCAGCACCTAACCTGAACTGGACCGACGTTCCCCTGGGCGAGCGGCTGGAGGCTAACCTCGGCCTGCCGGTGATCGTCGACAACGATGTGAACATTGGCGTCCTGGGCGAGCACGTGTATGGCGCTGGCAAGGGCACGCTCAACATGATCGGCATTTTTGTGGGAAGCGGCATCGGCGGCGGCATGGTCATCAACGGCACGCCGCATTACGGCTGGCGCGGCGTGGCGGGCGAGGTGGGACACGTGGTGGTGCAGCCCCGCGGACGCCAGTGCGGGTGCGGACGACGCGGCTGCGTGGAGGCGTACGCCAGCAAGACCGCCATGGAGGCGATCATCCGCGAGGAGATGGAGAAGGGCCGCTCAACGCAGGTCTTCGAGATCATGGACAAGAAGGGCAAGAAGAAGCTCACCAGTAGCGTCATTGAGGCGTCGCTGGAGGCGGGCGATGCGCTGATGGAGGAAGCGATCCAGAACGCGCAGTACTACCTCGGCCTGCTCACCGCGAATCTCGTAAACGTGCTGGATCCGGAGGTCGTCGTCTTTGGCGGTGGAGTGGTGGAGCGCCTCGGGCAGGACTTCATCGACCCGATCGGACGAACGGCGCGTCAGCACTACCTGCAGCGCGAAGGCGCGGAGAAGATCCGCCTCGTTCCCGCTGCCCTCGGCGACGATGCCGGACCCATCGGGGCCGCAGTCGTTGCACGCCGCCGCCTGCAGTCGGCCTTGTAAAGGAACTCATCTTCGGCGCGACGTAGTGCTCTGGTAGTGCTTTGTCACACGTCAATGTGTGGGTAGCAGCGTACCCCTCTCAGATGCTGTCATCTTGAGCGGAGCGACGATCTGGGATCCATGCCCCAATGGAGGGATGTATTAGCGGAGTGAGTTCGCCCTCAACCGGCGAATGGATCCCGGATCGGCGGCGCCAGGGGCGTTTGGCACTACGTCTCGGATTCAGGTACAATGGATGGTTATGTTCCACGCTGGATGGGAAGCGTTTGGTAGCCTGCTTGCTGGAAATGCTGGTCGAATGCCAAAGCCTCTCTCAATTCGTGTCGCTCCATCACCACAAAGGAGATGCAGTCCGTCAGCGAGTATCCTTTGTCGGGACGCTCTTGAAACCGGCCCCACCCGCTTCTAAAAAGCTCTTCGGTTACGTGGACCACCTGAACCCGAGGACTCTTGAGAAGCCGTTCTCCAATTTCGACTGCCTTTGCGTGGTGGTCTCGGCTATTGAAAAACGTCACTACTTCATCGAAAACGTAGGTGGTCGTGATAATTGACGAGATGTCGGAAAGTGATGTCCTCCAATGCCGAACCGCATCCTCGTGATGCTGATCATCAGAGGCTTCCAAAGCAATGAGATACCCGGTATCCAAAAACACGCGGTTCACTTGTCGTAAAGGTACTGATCATGGGTTACCGAAGCATCCGTCGATCCACACGACACTGGATTCTGGCCAAGTCCCGAAATGGGGTCCTGGTCCGCTTTCTCAAACTCACGGACCGGCTCAATTACAATGCGGCCATCCTCGTTTCGGATCTCCACCTCTTCAGCTTCGCCCAGCATTCGTCTTGGGACTGTGACGCCTCGTTTTCCGACTTTAACCTTCATGGTATGGTGGATCCTGTGTTTAGACCTGTGTATGTGCTTGAATGCCGCCCCACAACATGAGATTCAATCGAGGGGTGGAAGTGGTGAAAGGGGGGCATAACGACATCGCGCTGCGGCGAAGCGCCACAGCAACCGACCAGGACAAGACCAGAAGTGCTATCCGTGCCGGAGTGAGTAGGCCATCTGTGTTCTCCCTATTGTCACCACAGACTTGGCTTCCCGCTTCAGCAGTACAGAATCATGCATCCGTTTTCTTCTCTTTTCGGATTTCTGCCACGACTTCTTCAAGCGTCAGATCCTCGAATAGCTCTTTTCTTTCCTCGGTCTCCTTGCTCTTGCGCAAGGTCTGAAAAGCCCAGTCCCGTGCATTCGCTGCGCTGCTTTCACTCGTGCTGGTGCTCAGCATCAGCAATGCCGAACCGCAATGCTCTTCGTCCGGTGCATGGCCTTGTTACAACGCTGCGACCAACTGTTCGTAGATTCGCTCATTGATTCTACGGTGTTCTACCATCTCTTTTAGCATAGCTCGCGCCTTTTCCACTGAGATGACTCCCTGGCGATGGGCTTTGACGATCTGTCCCGCAACACCTGAAATCGAAACGCCCGCCGCCTGAGCCGATCGTCGGCCCGCAGCCTCTTCGATGAGTAGCGGCCCCCCCAACTCCAGCGCAAGCCGAATTGCCTGAATCTCTCCCTCGTGCAGGCGTTCAAGGTCGGGCAGTACTGCCTGTACGGCCACGCTCCGCACCTCGATCAGATCATTAATCCCATAGTGCTCGAGATACGCCTCTGCATGGTCGTAGCCAAACCCAAGCTCTTCCAGCACACTGGGGGGAACAATGATCCGATCGTAGAGCCGACGAATAAACCGGAAGCCCCCCGTCAGGCGCTCCAGCGAAATCATCGGTCCTGTATCACTTACCACGCGCCGAAGGACGCCCGATGGCTGTTCGGCTTCAGAAGCACTCATGCGTTGAGCTCGGCGGCAATACTTTCATCATCGTCGGGCATGATCGATACGCGAAAGCGCGGTAGCATTTCCTCAAACTCGCGGCGTGAGACGCCAAGGGCCTCGCAGGCCTCCTTGCTGGAAAGGTCCCCCGCCTGGTAGAGCATGGCTACAAGCGCCTCTTTATAGTACTCGTTCTCCCGCTTCCTGGAACGGGCAGAATCTGGAATGCCAAGCGTAATTTCCATGGCTGAACAAGCAGATGCTGAGTTTAACGTGTGGGTCAAACACTCCTCACGAGTTCGATGTTCACCCGTGCAGCCGATTCCGGGCAAAGCCCTCGGACGCAGAGCGTCCATTTCGTCCGTCGCGACGCAGAGGGGCCAGAGGTCATGCCTGTTGTACATCGCGACGAGGGTACTACCTTCTACAGATGTCATGCTGAACGCAGTGAAGCATCTCAACGCTATGTGGTGAGGCGCTTTGCTGCTTGGTGTCCAAACGGCGGACCTCATGCGCACCGGACGTGCTGAGCCTGTTGGGATGGCGCCGGGATCCTTCCGCCTGGGGGCGTCAGGATGACTTGAGGATGTGGAGCCGTGCCAATTGCCGCCCGGGATATCCGCACCCCGGGAGTACTCGGTCGCGGGGCTCCCAGCGCTTCGCTTCTGATCCCGGGCTATGGAATCACATAGCCGGGGACCGCGTCGCCGCGCCAGGTGGGGTGCGATCTATCGGCGGTCTCGGGGCTTCAGCAGTACAGAATCATGTATCCGTTTTCTTCTCCTTGTGGATTTCTGCCACGACCTCCTCAAGCGTCAGGTCCTTGACACAGTACCTGACAAAACCTGAGCGAGCCTTCACAGAATCGATATGACCCGTCCCCAGCGCGTCATTCCGATGTCGACAGCCGTCGGCAGAGGAATCTCTCCGGAATCGGAACCAGACCGGAAGGAGACGGCGATCCCCCATTGATTCCGCTGGGCTCGAAGAGATTCGTCGTCGATTTCGTTCAGCATCCTGAGATATGGGACTGTACGTCCT
>NZ_JAWOAR010000350.1:0-36946 GCF_046498435.1 Longimonas sp.
GCGTGTGAAACGTGTTGTCGGATTGGAAGATTGGCTGGGGTGATCAATAGAGGGGCCCTCAACGATTAGACCTGACAGGTCTTTAGTAATCCAACGGCACAGCAATCCGCACAGCGGGCCTGTCCACGCCCTCGTGTGGGTCGAACATGGTGGGGGTGATGGCGTCGCCGAGGAGGTGGACAAGCACGGCCATGCCGCTGCCGATGGCGGTGCCTACGGCGACATCGCTCACGTAGTGCACGCCCAGGTGGACGCGGCTGAGGCTGGTGCTGGTGGCCCACATGGCGGCGGGGGCGATCACGTACCAACGTGGGTGGCTCAGACTCCACGAGGTGGCCATGGCGGCGGCCAGTGTGGCGTGCCCCGAGGGCATGGCCGTGCGGTCGTCGAGGGTGAGGGCGCGGGACTCGGTGTCGGCAAGGCCGTCGCGGCGCGTGACGAGTCCGGCGGCGTAGGGGCGGGGGCGCTGGATGATACGTTTCAGGCTGAAGGTAACGGCGTACGCCCCGGTCATGGAGAGACCGAGGCGGTAGGCGCTGGCAAAATCGGGCTGTGACTGTGTGGCCAATGCGTACCCACCAGCCGCGACGGGTCCGCTCAAGAAGAGCGGCAGGGCTATGCGATCTGCGACAGTTGACAGTTCAGGCAGCGGAGACCCCGCACAGTACAGGGCGACTGAGGTGCGAGCATCCCAGTGCGGGAGGTCGGAGGCGGTGCAGGCCGGGGCTTGGGCCTGTGCTTTCCCCTGTACCCCTACCGTGAGGAGCAGCAGAACCAGCGCAACCCAGCCCCGGGTGCAGCGCTTACGCATCGTCCTTGTCTTCTTCTTCGTCTTCGACGTCTTCTTCGTCGGGCTCGATCATGCCGAGTTCGATGCGAACCTGGCGCTTGATTTCTTCGCGCTCTTCGTCGTGCTCTTTCAACCATTCCTTGGTGGCTTCGCGGCCCTGCGCAATGGTGTCGTCGTTGTAGGAGTACCAGGAGCCGCGTTTCTCGATGATGTCAGCCTCGGCACCCAGATCAATGAGTTCGCCCAGCGAGGAGATGCCTTCGCCGTAGATGATCTCGAACTCCGCCTCTTTAAATGGCGGGGCCACCTTGTTTTTCTTGACGCGCACACGGGTTTTGTTGCCGATGACGTCGGAGCCGTCTTTGACGGCGCCAATGCGGCGGATGTCGAGGCGTACCGACGAGTAGAACTTGAGGGCGCGTCCGCCGGAGGTGGTTTCGGGGTTGCCGAACATGACCCCGATCTTCATGCGGATCTGGTTGATGAAGATGAGGCTGGTTTTGGTGCGGTTGATGGTTCCGGCCAGCTTGCGCAGGGCCTGACTCATAAGGCGGGCTTGCAGGCCCACGTGGGTATCGCCCATGTCGCCTTCGAGCTCGGCCTGTGGCACGAGGGCTGCTACGGAGTCGATGACGACGACATCGAGCGCGCCGCTGCGCACCAGCGTATCGGCAATGTTGAGAGCCTGCTCGCCGGTGTCGGGCTGCGAGATGAGCAGCTCATCGGTGTCAACGCCCAGGTCGCCCGCGTAGTTGGGGTCGAAGGCGTGCTCGGCATCGATGAATGCGCACGCGCCGCCCAGCTTCTGGGCTTCGGCGATGATGTGGGTGGCCAGGGTCGTTTTGCCCGACGACTCGGGCCCGTAGATTTCGATGATGCGTCCGCGTGGGACGCCGCCTACGCCGAGGGCGTTATCGAGGGCGAGTGAGCCGGTGGGAATGGCTTCGACTTCTTGAATGGGCTCGTCGCCCAGGCGCATGATCGAGCCTTTGCCGTGCTCGCGCTGGATCTGCTTCACGGCGAGGCCGAGGGCTTCGTCTTTTCCGGATCCGTTGTTCTTGGCCATGGCAGTACAGGGGAAGCGTCAGTCGAGGAATAGGAAGAACCGGCGGGGCACTGGGATGCCGGGTGGTGCTATACCAAAGGCGGTAGATAGAGTGCCGAGTGCGCTGTGCAATTCACGGCAAGCCTGTGGCGGTGCAGTTAAGACCCATTAAGCCGTGGAATCGTAACGTGGGGAGGCGGCCGCCTGACCCTTGCGCCGGTTGAGTTGGCGGCGCATCATGTCGAGGGCGGCAGTGGCGAAGAGGGCTTTGTTCATGTGGCGGTCGTTCACGAAGCGAACGTGTGTGGCGTGGGTACCGTGGGCATCGGCATAGCCAATCCAGACGGTGCCTACGGGTTTGGCGTCGCTGCCGCCGCCGGGCCCGGCAATGCCGGTGGTGGCTATGCCGATGTCGGTGCCGAGTGCGGCGCGTACTCCTTCGGCCATCTGCCGGGCCACAGGTTCGCTAACGGCTCCGTGCGAGGAAATAACCTCTGCATCCACCTGTAACTGGTTAATCTTGACTGCGTTGGCATAGGCTACGATGCCGCCCGTGTAGTAGGACGAAGAACCCGGCACGTTGGTCAGGCGGTCGCCTACGAGTCCGCCGGTGGCGCTTTCGGCGGTGGATACGGTGAGTTGGTCGTCGGTGAGGCGGCGTCCGAGCGCTTCGGCGAGGGAGACGTTGCCGGTGGCAAAGATGTGGGCGTCGGCGCGGTCGCGGATGCGCGCTTCGGCGGCATCGAGAAGCTGGGTGGCGGTGTCGGAGTCGTCGGCGCGGGCGGTGAGGCGCAGGCGCACGCCGCTGGTAGAGGGCAGGTACGCCAGCGACACGCGCTCGGGCAGCAGGGCGTCGACATCTCCGATTTCCGCTTGCAGGTCCGATTCGCCGATGCCGGTGGTCTGTAGCGTGCGGTGCGCCGTGGAGCGCAGGTCGGTGCGTTCGTCCAGAAGCGGCTGTACGGAGGCGTCGAAGATCGCCTTCATCTCTGACGGCACACCCGGCAATACGACGAGCAGAGCGCCTTGCGAAGCCTCGCCCTGAAAACGGAGTCCGGGGGCGGTGCCAATGGGGTTAGCGAGCTTCTCGAATCCTTCGGGGACGTCAGCAATCTGGGCGGCGCGGTCGGGCACGGGACGATTGCGCTCGGTGTAGTAGGTCTGCAGGCGCTTCCAGAGCGCATCGTCGCGCTGCATCTGGACCTCCAGGAAATCAGCGACGGCAACTTTGGTGAGGTCGTCGTGCGTGGGTCCGAGTCCGCCGGTAATCACGACGAGGTCGGCGGCGGCACAGGCGTCGTTCAGGGCTGCACGGATGCGGTCGTTGCGGTCGGTGAGCGTACGTCCCTCAACGACCTCCAGGCCCATCAGGCTCAGGCGCTCGCCGAGCCAGGCGGCATTGGTATTCACCGTTTGGCCGATGAGAAGCTCGTCGCCGATAGAGAGAAGATACGCATCCATAATGATGGCGGGGCACAATGAGAAAAAGGGCGTCAGGTGGCAGGCGACCAGTCGGCAGGAGCGCGGTGCCAGCGCATCACATCGTCGTAGGCGGCAGGCGAGAGGCGGCCCGTATCGCGTGCCACCTGGGCAAGCGTCTCGAACGTGGTGAGCGCGTGCAGCGAGCAGTCGGCGTCGGCGAAAGCCTCGCGGGCGGTAGGAAAGCCGTACGAGAAGATGGCGAGCACGCCCTGCACGGATGCGCCCGTGCGCCGCACGCCTTGCACCGCGTCGAGCGCCGATCCGCCGGTGGAGACGAGGTCTTCGACGATGAGCACGGTGTCGTCAGCGCGTACACGCCCTTCGACCTGGCGGCGGCGTCCGTGCGACTTGGCGGAGCCGCGTACGTAGGCGAGTCCGGTGTGCAGGCGATCGGCCAGCAGGGTGGCGTGCGGAATGCCGGCGGTGGCGGTGCCTGCCACGACGCGAGGCAGTTCGTCTTGCGCGGCGCAGTACGCTACGAATCCCTCTTGGATGCGAGCGCGGGCCCCGGGCGCATCCAGCAGCACACGGTTGTCGCAGTAGACGGGAGCGACCCATCCCGAGGACCAGGTGAACGGGTCGTTGGGGCGCACTTGCACGGCCTTCTCATTCAGCAGCACATGTGCAATGCGATGAGCAAGGGAGCGAGGAGCGGTCGTGCAAACGGACACAGGCAGCGGCGACGGGTGAGCAGAACAGCGGCAGAGCGTTTGCGCGGTGTCATTGCGACACCGAGCGGGGCGGGTTCGGGCGGATGGTTTCTTCCTGGGGGGCAATCGCGTAGAGGAGCCCGGTGCCTACAGTGAGCAGCACAACCACAATCAGTGCGCCGTACAAGATGTGGCTGTTGATGAGATACGTAGCAAAGTCGCTGGCCACTGGCCCGCTATATTGAGCCACACGCACGCACAGAAGCGCAAGCAGAAAGGCCATTTGCGCGGCGGTTTTCGACTTGGCGATGCGGAAGGTAGCCAGCGTGCGGCCCTGGGCTTCAGCATAGCTGCGCAGGGCGGTAACGCCTACGTCGCGGAGTGCAATGGCCCCGACGGCCCACCATGGCACCACCTCCGGCTGCACGAGGGCGAACATGATAAAGAGGCCCAGCACGAGAATCTTGTCGGCGAGCGGATCCAGGAACTGGCCGAAGCGCGACTTTACGTTCCAGGCGCGCGCCAAGCGGCCATCGAGGTAGTCCGAAGCCGAGGCAACGAGAAACAGCACCAGCGCCGATGTCTGCCCCCACCACGTAGGTACCGTGAGCAGGAACAGAACGACCGGCGTAAGCAGGATGCGTCCAATGGTAAGTGCGTTGGGCAGGTAGCGCATAAATAAGAGGGCTCGCGTGGATGGCCCGAATGATATTGGCAGACCCGGAGGGCGGTTTCCCGATGTGTGCAGAGATCTGTTGAGCACGGAGCAGGCCAGGCGGATATGATGCTATGTGAGAAGCCATGGGAACCGAGCAAAGCATCCCTCTGCACGCACGCTGTCAGGGCAGTGGCGCAATGACATACGCCGCTCTGGCACGATCTTGGGGATACGGAGGAATTAGCAGTCACCGCGTCCGGTCAGGCTGTCAATGTGACACGCCTGCAGACGGGTACGGCCTTCCGGCATCGTGTTTGAGAGCACAAACAAGTGACAATCGCAATGTGCGATAGTTACCGATATTCACGTGCTCTGTTGACTGAAGCATCTGCAAATCCATGGGTAAAATTATAGGCATAGACTTAGGAACGACCAATTCGGTCGTCGCGGTCATGGAAGGCGACGAGCCGAAGGTGATCGAGAATGCGGAAGGCGCCCGCACGACGCCGTCGGTTGTTGCGTATAAGAAAGATGGCGAGCGGCTGGTCGGGGCACCGGCCAAGCGGCAAGCCATTACGAATCCCGAAAACACGGTGTCGTCGATCAAGCGGTTTATGGGCCGCAAGTATGACGACCTGAACGAGGAACTGGACGAAGTGCCCTACGAGGTCGTCCGCGGCGATGGCGGTACGCCCCGCGTAAAACTGGGCGACCGCGAGTACACGCCGCAAGAGATCTCGGCGATGATCCTGCAGAAGCTGAAGCAGACCGCCGAAGAGTATCTCGGCGAGGAGGTCACGGAAGCCGTGATTACGGTGCCCGCGTACTTCAACGATGCGCAGCGCACGGCCACCAAAGAGGCGGGCACCATTGCGGGGCTTGAAGTGAAGCGTATCATTAACGAGCCGACCGCAGCCTCGCTGGCATACGGCCTCGACGACGAGAAGGATCAGGTCGTAGCGGTGTATGACCTTGGTGGGGGAACCTTCGACGTCTCCATTCTCGAACTGGGCGACGGCGTCTTTGAGGTGAAAGCCACCTACGGCGACACGCACCTGGGCGGCGACGACTTCGACCAGGCGCTCATCAACTACATTGCCGATCAGTTCCAGCAAGAGCAAGGCGTTGACCTCCGCAAAGACGCGATGGCCCTTCAGCGCTTGAAGGAAGCCGCTGAGAAAGCCAAGATCGAGCTGTCGAGTTCCACCTCGACCACAGTGAACCTGCCGTTCATTACGGCGACGGACGAAGGGCCCAAGCACCTGAATCTGGACATCAACCGGGCCAAGTTCGAGCAGCTCATCAAGAAGCATGTTGATCGCACCATCCCGCACATGCGGAAAGCGATGGATGATGCGGGTTACAGCAAGGGCGACATCGACGAAGTGTTGCTCGTAGGCGGCTCCACGCGCGTTCCGCTCGTTCAAGAAACCGTTACCGACTTCTTCGGACGCTCGCCCAACAAGTCGGTCAACCCCGACGAAGTGGTTTCGCTTGGCGCGGCCATTCAGGGCGGTGTGCTCAGCGGCGATGTTGACGACGTACTGCTGCTGGACGTAACTCCGCTCGGGCTCGGCATCGAAACGCTGGGCGGTGTGATGACACAGCTCATCCCGGCGAACACGACCATTCCAACCAAGAAGAGCGAGGTGTTCTCCACCGCCGCCGACAACCAGAAGTCGGTTGAGGTGCACGTGCTTCAAGGCGATCGGGAGATGGCCAAAGACAACCGCACCATTGGCCGCTTCCACCTCGACGGCATTCCGCCGGCCCCGCGTGGCACGCCGCAGATTGAGGTGACGTTCGACATCGACGCGAACGGCATCCTGAACGTGTCGGCCGAAGACAAAGCCACCGGCAAGGAGCACTCCATTCGCATCGAAGCTTCCAGTGGGCTTAGCGAAGAGGAGATCGAGAAGATGCGGCAAGAGGCCGAGGCCCACGCCGAAGAAGACAAGCTGCGCAAGGAGCGGGCGGCGACCATCAACGAGGCAAACTCGATGGTCTACACCACGCAGCAGAACCTCGAAGAGTATGGAGACAAGGTCCCCGAAGACAAGCGGGAGGCCATCCAGCAGGCCACCGACCGTGTTGAGGAACTCCTCGAAACGGCCAGTGCCGATAAGGATGTGAGCGAACTCGAAACCGCGCTGGAGACGCTGAACGAGAAGTGGTCTGCCGCCAGCCAGGAAATCTATGCCGCGCAAGCTGAAGAAGCAGGCGCTGCAGGACCAGGCGCTGCCGGACCAGGCGCTGCAGGACCAGGCGCTGCCGGACCAGGCGCTGCTGGAGGCCCACAAGCGCAGCAGCCGCAAGGCAATGGCACCGCCGATGACGACGAGGTCCACGACGCGGACTACGAAGTCGTTGACGAAGGCGAAGGCAAGTAGTAAGCTGCATTTGCCACCCTGCTTAACCGCGCATAGTGGTCTATGCCTACAACGCCCCGCTGGCTGCGTGCTGGCGGGGCGTTGTGTGGTTTAGGGGGGAAAGACAAGGAGCATCTTCGCCTGCATATCCTTACCGGAACTCCGAACAGGCCACTGCATGGTGAAATGGGCCTCGTATCCACAAGTGCGCCTCCTATTCTATTGCGTGTGCCAATTGTGTAGAGCAGCTGCTGGCATCGGGTTGGCACACGAACAGGTCCGCTTCCGTAGGAGGGAGCGCTCCGCCGTACCATTCCGTGGAACTGTTATTGCATGACCGCCCTGCGTTCTCGTCTTGCTACCCTTGCGAAAGCTGCACTCGCGGCGATCATCGTTGGGTACCTTGTCGTTGTTGTTGATCCATCCGAAATCTGGGCCACGGCTCGCGCCGCCAATCCATGGTTGTTGGTGGGAGCCATTGGGCTGGTGATTCCCAACCTGTGGGGCAACGGGCGCGCCTGGGCAGCGCTTATGACGCCGCTCATTCCGGCGATGTCTGCACGCACAATGTGGAGAGCGCTCATGGCAGGCTTTGCGATGGGATTCTTCACTCCTGCACGCGTTGGCGAGTATGCCGGACGTGCGTTTAGCGTGGTGTATCCCAACAAGTGGTCGGTTACAGCAACCGTTCTGCTTCAGCGTCTTATTGACCTGGTCATTGGCTTGTGGGCAGGGACCGTTGTGCTGGCTGCGAGCTGGTACATGGGGGCGCTTCCGGCACAGGTAGGATGGGGCGTGTCGTGGGGCGTGGTACTGAGCGCTGGTGTGGCGTTTGCCGGGGTGGTCACCCTCCTGCTTCTAATTCCGAAACAGGTCCTTCGTGTAGCCGAACGGCTTCCGGAGCGCTGGGTAGCATGGGGCGCCCATCTTTCGTTTTTGGATCGTCTGTCGCGGTCTTGCATTGGAGCATCGTTTGGATGGTCCATATTTCGGTATGGCGTATTCATCGTGCAGATGGCCGTGCTCGTACAGGCGTTTGATCCGTCCGTCGCGTTTGTTGGGGCCTTTGCCGGGGCTGCGCTGGCGTACTACATTCGGTATCTGCTGCCCATGCCAACACTCATGGACCTGGGCGTGCGCGAAGGAGCGGCAGTCTTCTTTTTACCTCTCTTTGGGGCAGACCCCGCTGCGGCGTTGAATGCTTCCCTGGTTGTGTTTGCGCTGAACATTGCCGCCCCCTCACTGGTTGGTGCGCTGTTCGTGCCGGGACTCTCCTTTCGGCATGCGTCGGTCTCGGTAGCCGAGACAGTTCCGCCATCTTCTACAGATCAATCTTCTTCGTCTGCATGACGGTTTCTTTGCTCTGGTGGTTGGTAGGGGGCGCATGTGCGCTCTACGGCATCGGTATGGCTGCATTGGCCTACGGGCGAATGCGCAGTGCCCGTGCGCTCTCTGACCGCGCGCTGCCCAATCAGATTTCGGTCGTCGTCCCTGCTCGGAACGAAGCCGAGGCGCTTCCAGCGTGTTTAGATGCGCTGCAGAACCAGACACTTCCCGACCACACCACCCTGGAAATTATCGTAGTCGATGATCAGTCGAACGATGCCACGTTCGTGCGCGCCCAGCGCCGACTGCGCACAGCGGTCTCTGTAGGGGACGATGAACCGAGCGCCAATACAGCTGCCCTGCACCAGACCCATCGCCTGCCCGATGCCTGGGGCGCAGGCAAAGAAGCAGCCGTCGCCTACGGGGCGGCGCAGGCCACGGCAGACGTGGTCCTCGTGGTCGATGCCGACTGCGTGCCGCCGGACACCTGGGCCGCCACCCTGGCTCGCGCCTGCACGGCCAACACCCCCCTCGTGTGCGGGCCCGTCCGCTATGATGTTGATGCCGAGCGCTGGCTGGAGCGCTTTCAGGCGCTTGAGTTTCTCGGGCTGAATGCCTACGGGGCGGGTACGGCTGGACTCGGAGTGCCTACCATCTGTAATGGGGGCAACATGGCCGTGCATCGCTCCCTGATGGAGGCGCTCCCCGATGAGCAACGCACAGCGCATCTGGCAGCCGATGAACTGCTGTTGCAGCACGTTGCCTACCAGACCAATAAGCAGGTGCGATACCTGTGGCAGCGTGCGGCCTGTGTAACGACCGCCCCCGCTCCGTCGTGGCAGGCGTTCTGGCAGCAGCGCAAACGGTGGGCTCACGCCATGCGCTCGTATCACCGCACCCCATGGTTCTTTTCCATTGGCATCTTTGGGGTGCACGCGGTGCTCCTGGCTGCATGTGTCATTGGACTGAGCGATCCGAATGCGCTCTCGCAGCCTGCCGTAACGGGGCTTCTTGCCAAGATGGGGGCCGATCTGCTGCTCGTGCTTCCGGCCTCGCACACCGTGGAGCACCGCGACCTGATGCGTTCCTACATCCCCGCGTCGCTTCTCCAGCTGATATACGTGGTCGGCGCTGGGCTCCATGGCGTGTTTGGGGCCGTTCAGTGGAAAGGACGCACCGTCTCCGAGTAGCTATGCCGTACGCTTTGCCTCCAACTGCACACAGTTGGCTCCCGTGGTGGACCAGCGTTGGCACGCGTTTGCTACGCCGGTGGTGGCCGCACACGTGGTGGCGCATGCCGCCCCGGCGCGCCCATTCACCCACCGTGTACCTTACGTTCGACGACGGCCCCACTGCCGTCGCCACCGACGCCATTCTGCGCATCCTACACCGCTACCAGGCCCGCGCCACCTTCTTTCTGATCGGGCACCATGTAACCGCGCATCCGAAGCGGGTGCGGCGCATTGTAGAGGCCGGGCATGCCGTGGGCAATCATACCTTTACGCATGTGGATGCGTGGCAGACCGCCCATGCAACCGTCGTGAACGAACTGGAGCGCACTGCCCAGGTCATTGAAGCGCATACCGGATGTGAGGCCCCGCTGCTTCGTCCGCCATACGGGCACCTGACCCCGCAGCTTTGCCAGTGGGCCGGACGCCAGAATGGGCGCGTGGTGATGTGGGATGTGATGCCTGCCGACTTTCAGCGCGGGGCTTCGGCCACATCGGTGGCGCGCTTTACGACCGCGTACGTGCGCCCCGGAAGCATTGTGGTGCTGCACGACAACCCGATGACCGAACCCGTCACCCTGGAGGCGCTGGAGAGCATTCTGCGCTGGGGGCGCGCTCGGGGCTGGCGCTTTGCGGCCCTGCCTGCACCAGCATCTCGATGATGAGACGGGCACTTCTGCATCCCCTGTTCATATACCGAATGTCTACATCCTGCTCTCTTGCAGCCTCTGATGCTATGGACACGCCAAGCGTATCCCAACAACGTACAACCCAAACGCCTCCTGTCTCCGCGTACGAGCAGGAGCGGGGAAAGCCTATGCCCAGCAAACTGCACAGTATCACGCAAAAGAAACTCATTCTTGCACTTCATAAGTTTGAGCCTCCATACACCGTATTCAGCGAACTGACGGTCGAGCTTTCAGAGCGTTACTTTACGCCAGACATATCGGTGTACGAAGAGCGTGCGATCGACTATACGTTTGACGAAGTACGCATGACCGAGCCGCCGCTGCTCACGGTCGAAATTGCCTCGCCCACGCAGGGCGTGCAGCCCCTGATTGACACGGTTCGTTTTCTGCTGGGCGAAGGCGTGCAGTCGTGCTGGCTGGTGCAGCCGCAGTTGCGCACCATCACGATATATCATGGCGATATGCAGCACACCACCTACGCCGACGGATCGGTGACCGACCCCAATCTTGAGATCACCATCGACCTGGCCGACGTGTTTGCGGTCGCATAGCTGCTACTCGTGCACGCTGTTTTGCACGTCGGCAAGCAGCGACCGGTAGGCGGTGCGCATGGCATCGGAGGCGTACAGTTCGTTGTGCCCGCCACCTTCTACGATAACAAGCTCTTTGCTGGAGGTGCGTGCGTCGTCGTAGAGCGTCTCGGCCATCTCGGGCGGCGTAATGCCGTCGTCGGAGCCGCCTACAATAAGCAACGGCCCCTCAATGCTGGCAATGCGCGTCCGGTTGTTCTCCTGGCGCAGCGAATCGGCAAAGTCGAAGCCTACAAACAGCCGCAGGTACCACGGCAGAAGCGCCTTTTCCCACGCCTCAACGTTCGTAGCCGGGTTCTCCAGCACCACGCCGCCTACGGGGCGTTCGTTGGCCAGATACGTGGCCATGAATGTGCCCAGCGAGTGCCCGTGCACGACCAGCTGCTCGGGATCAACATCCAGTTCTTCGGTCACGTAGCGGTACACAGCCAGCGCATCCTGCTTGAGATGGGCCACGGTGGGCTCCCCCTCGCTCTTGCCATAGCCGCGATAGTCCCACGTCAGCGCACGGGTGGGGAGGGCCGCAAACGCATCCACATAGCCCGTAGATTGCACAAGGTAGAAGCCCTGTCCGCCAAAAAACAGGACCGTCGATTCAGATGCATCGGGCACAAGCCACCAGGCGTCGAGGGCCACCGAATCGGGCTCGGACGTGTAAATCGTGTGCTCCTCCAGCGTAACGTCGTCCTGGTTGAAGGTGGCTGGGGTGATAGACGGCTTGGGCATGAACACGTCGTCTTCGGCAATGGGAATGGAGCCGCAGCCGGTGCACCCGGCCAGAATCAGCAGAAAGAGGAGAAGCGGAGCAAGCTGCGATGCTGTAACAGGACGAGCCATCATTGCAGGGTATTTAGGGGATGCGCATGGATGTATCTGTACCCCACACTGAAAAGCGGGTTTGGAACGACCCTGCTACGCCTTGGGAGACGGAGAACACACCATGGGCACGAGTCCCGGTTCTACGACGAACGCGTTGGGCGCGTGCGACAGCAGTTCGCCATCGGCGTTGCACACGATTGGCGGGTCGGTCTCGACCTGAACGGATTGGGCGGTGTAGGCGGTGACCAGCGGGTGGTTGATGTAGCATCCGGTAAGGACCTGCCGTACGACGCCTGCAATTTGCGAGGGCGAACCGGCCCGCACAGTCACCACGTTGAGCTGTCCGTCGAACGGGTCGGCGCCAGGAGCCACCTCCAGCCCGCCCGCGGCGGTGGCGGCGTTGGCAACAACCACATTCAGGACATCGGAGCGCGCCATGGGGGTGCCGTCGAGCGTGAGGGTGAGGTCGTAGCGGCGCAGCTTGGGTAGCACCTGTGCTGCGCCCATCACGTAGGCCAGCGGGCCGAGCAGCGATTTGGGGCCGCGCGACAATGCCTTGTCGATGTATCCGCCAAAGCCACCCACGCACACGTTAAGCGCAAGCCGCTCGGTGACCCCGCGATTCTGGATAGCGAGAGCATCCATAGGGCGCGGGGGCGCGGTGCAGGCAAGGTGCAGTGCTTCGGGGAGCGCTTCGGGCAGGGCAAGGCTGCGGGCCAGGTCGTTGCCCGTGCCCACCGGTGCAAGTCCGACCGCCTCGGCCTGGGGGAGCACACCCATGCCATGTAGCGTGTTGACGAGCAGGTGCAGCGTGCCGTCGCCACCGGCGGCTACGAAGCGGCGCGTGCCATCGGCCCAGTGGGTGCGGAGCACGGCGCGCGCTTCGCTTGGGCTGTGGGTGATGCGCAGCACGGCGCGGTTGGGAGCCTGCCGGACGGCGGCGCGCAGGTTGCGGAGCGCGGTGCCGCCACCGGCGTCCGCATTGGCAAGAAGTAAGGGTGGGGCGGAGAGCATCACCAGCGAGACCGGGGAGGGAAAAGGAGGCCACCGGGCAAGCACGGGCCGCCATCCATGGAGCACGAAGCGCCAAGCTTTCGCTTATCCATAATACGGATTTTCATCGGGCGTGTCGCGTCCGTCGTGGATGGCGCTGTAGCGCACGTAGTTGTCGGCGTAGGGGCGGATGGTGGCGACCTCCTTGTCGGTCAATTCGCGCACTACGGTGGCGGGCTGCCCGAGCACGAGTGAGCGGGGCGGCACTTCGGTGCCTTTGGTGACGAGCGCTCCGGCCCCGACGATGCTGTGCGTGCCGATGTTGGCGTGATCCATGACGGTGGCGCCCATGCCAATGAGCACGGTGTCTTGGATGGTGCAGCCGTGGATGATGGCGCCGTGGCCCACGGTTACGTAATCGCCGACGACGGTGGGTGCGGTGCCGTGCGTGACGTGCACGACCGAGTTGTCCTGGATGTTGGAGGCAGTGCCGATCTGGATGAAGTTCACATCGCCGCGCAGGGTGCAATGGTGCCAGATGCTGGCGTTCGGGCCCAGCGTAACGTCGCCAATGACCACGGCGGTGTCAGCGATGTAGTTGGAGGCGTCGTACTGGGGCGCTTTACCTAAGAAGGGACGAATCATGTGGGCAAGGGGTTGGCAGAGGCAGCAGAGTATTCGGTAGTAGTCAGACGTTAAGTGATGCGATGCCTACGGGAGGGGCGCGTGTCGCCGTTGGTGTCATGCTGAACGCAGTGAAGCATCGCAGGTCACGCGGACGGAGCACCTGCTTCGGGGATGCGCGATGAGGGCCTGCGCGCCGTCGGATCGCACGCTCCAGCGCCGCCCGTTTCCATCGCTGTATCCCGACAGCTGTCAGGATATCTCAAACGCTTTGCGCTCGCCTACCCGCTTCTTTTTCAGATACTGCTTGGAAAGAGCATGTATAAGATACGAAAGGGAGCTTGCAGAGACAACCGATGATGGCTCGCAAGGCGCCATACAAAACCGATTGAGAGGTAAGTGAAAGGATGAAGTAGCGAAGCGCTTCCATTTTTCGCAGAAAGACGTTGCATCCGAGCCTGCTGATGTGCACATTATGAATCCGGCACTTACCGAAGGGTGCCACGCAGGCTTCGTTTCCTTTCGTTTTTATGACCTGGTCCGTCAGACATTATGAGTGATTCCTCGATTGCTGAACACGCCGACCTGGGCGATTTCAAGACACTTGAGCAATTTATTCTGGAGCAGCAGAATCAGTTTGACCACTCCAGTGGCTCGTTTTCGCGGCTCCTACGCGACATGAGCGTGGCGGCCAAGATAGTAAACCGCGACATGCGCCGTGCTGGTCTGCTCGACATCTATGGGCAGACGGGCGTAACAAATGTACAGGGAGAGGTGCAGAAAAAGATGGATGCACTGGCTCACAAAGAGTTCGTGCTGGCGCTGCGCCGGGGCGGTGAGTGCTGCTTGATTGGCTCGGAAGAGCATGCGGAGGCGATTCCGATTGATGCCAGCAGCGAGTCGGACGGCCACTACATTGTGCTGATGGATCCGCTGGACGGCTCCTCGAATATTGATGTGAACGTGTCGGTAGGCACCATCTTCAGCATCTACCGCATTCCCGACGACGTGCCGACTGCGGAGGCCACGCTCGACGACGCGCTGCAGCCGGGCACCGATCAGGTGGCTGCCGGCTACATCGTGTATGGCTCCTCGACGATGCTCGTGTACACCACCGGGCACGGCGTAAACGGATTTACGCTTGACCCGTCGATTGGCGAGTTCTTGCTGTCGCATCGCAATCTTAAAACGCCAGATCGCGGGCGCATCTGCTCCATCAACAGCGGCAACTATCACGCCTTCGACCAGGGGCTGCGCGACTACCTCAACTGGGTGCAGGAATACGACGAAAACGACCCCAACCGTCCGGCCAAAACGCGATACATCGGGTCGTTTGTGTCTGACTTTCACCGCAATATGCTTATGGGAGGCATCTACATGTATCCGGCCACGCAGAGCAATCCGAACGGCAAGCTGCGCCTGATGTATGAGGCCAATCCGATGGCGTTCTTGATCGAGCAGGCAGGTGGAAAGGCCACCAATGGCACTGACCGTATCATGGAGCTTGAGCCGAAGTCGCTCCACCAGCGCACGCCGCTCTTCATCGGCAGTCCTGACATGGTCGACCGTGCGCACGCCTTTTTGCAAGGCAACGCGCCGCAACAGCGAGCGCCGCAACAGGCGTAGCTTCACTGTACGTGTGCGCTTTTCTCGGTACTTGTTTGCTGCTGTATGGACATTGCTGACTTGCCGACGCGGGCGCCGGAGACGGTGCCCGCTGAGGCCCTTACCGTCACCGATCCGCCCGATTGTACGTTTAGCGGATGGACATCTGACGTGTTCGAGATGCTTGGGCGGCTTCGCGAAACCCCGCACATCGACCAGTACAACAAAGAGAAGCCGCACCTGCATGAGGTCCTGAAGGATCCGTTTAAACGCTATCGCGACGACCTGGTTGTGAACTGGGTGCTGCCCAGCCGGCTCGATTTCGAAACCGAGCGTTACGTGTTTAGCCGTCTTCTCAAGAACGACTTTGGAGCCGGCGGCTGCCACGATAACCTATGGATGGCGTTTTACCGCCCGCATACGAAGCGGCTAAAAGACGTGCAGATCTCTCACCGCATCGACCCCGACGGCTTTCAAGTAGGCATCTTCGTGGGGGCGCACGCTACCGACCTGCTCGATCAGGCGCAGCAGCGCATCCAGCAGGCCCCCGATACGTACGTGGAGCGTGTTAATGCGTGCTTGACCCGGGAAAACTGGCGTTTCTATTACCGTTCGGGGAGCGGAACGCCCACCACGCATACCGATCCACTCAACACCCTGCCCGAAGGCGTGCTCAAGGCCGACGGTATCTGGTTGCGTCGCTTCATGCCGCGCGAGCAGGTGCTGCAATGGGGAACAGGGCTCGTTGCCGAGGCGCTCGATGCCGTACGGCGCGTCTGGCCCCTCTATCGCTTCTACCTGATCGGGGCATAGGCCATCTACGTGAGACTGTATGCACAGTCAATACAAACCCGTCATGGTTTGTTGTTTGCTTCCGATGTAAAGCAAATTTGTTATGCATAATTGCTCATCTGCCTTTCAATAAGGATGCAAAGACTTTTGATTTCTTTGGAAAGGGGATGCATCACAGGAAATATATCCCTATTGTGAAATTATGCCCTTTGGATGTGAGGTTGATACGCAGGATCAAAAAGACGCTTCATTGATGAAAAGGTCGTGCACCGTTGCGCCAAAAGTAAGGCATGTACGCGTAGAAGCTGCGCATCACCCATACCAAAAAAGGCGTATACTGAACCCAGGATATGTAGCATCCCCGAGCTGTACCTGCATGGCATACTGATTGCGCCTGCGTAACACAGCTCCCCCTTGGGATTGTTGTTTTATGGATTACGAGCAAGACGTATGTACCCACAGCGTACCCCCCACCCAGAGAAGCCCCCTCACGAGCGTGTGCAAGACGGCTTACGAATTCGTGCGGGTATGCCATATCCTCGTGGCGCCACGTGGGATGGCATTGGTGTCAACTTTGCACTGCATAGCGCCCATGCCGATAAGGTTGAACTGCTGCTGTTTGAAAACGCATCGGACCAGCAGCCCAGTCACGTGTTTGAAATGCCCGAGCAAACGGGACCCATGTGGCACGGCTACATCGTAAATTTGCGCCCCGGCCAGCTCTACGGATATCGCGTGTACGGCCCGTACAATCCCGAGGCCGGGCATCGCTTTAATCCAAACAAGGTGCTGCTCGACCCCTACGCAAAAGCCATTGGGCGTCCGTTGCAGTGGCACGACAGTCTGTATGGATACGACGTGGACAGCGATCAGGGTGACTTGTCATTCTCTGATACCGACAGCGCCCCGTACGCGCCGCTCGGTGCGGTAGTCGAGGAAACCTTTGCGTGGCAGCGCGACCAGTCGCCGGGCATTCCGTGGGAGGAGACGATCATCTACGAAACCCACGTGAAGGGCGCCACCAAGCGGCACCCCGATGTGCCCCCTGCGCTGCGCGGTACGTACCTGGGGCTGGCCTCTGAGCCGATGATCGACCACTTCAAGAGCCTCGGCGTAACAACGGTACAACTGCTGCCCGTACACGCTAAGCTGAACGATCACTTCCTCGTTGAAAAGGACCTTACGAACTACTGGGGATACAACACATTAGGCTACTTTGCGCCCGAGCCATCGTATGCAAGCAACGGGTCCGTTTCGGCGGTGCGCGACTTTAAGATGATGGTGCGGGCGCTGCATGCGGCGGGTCTCGAAGTCATCATCGACGTGGTGTACAACCACTCCTGTGAGGGCAGCGAACTCGGGCCCACGTTGTCGCTGCGCGGGATCGACAATCACACCTACTACAAGGTGAACCCTGACGACCCGCGCTACTACATTGACTATACTGGTACAGGCAACACGCTCGATCCGGGCGACCCTTATGTGCTTCAACTCATTATGGACAGCCTGCGCTACTGGGTGGAAGAGATGCACGTTGACGGATTCCGGTTCGACCTGGCCTCGACGCTGGCCCGTGAGTTGTACGACATTGACATGCTGGCACCGTTCTTCAAGATCATTCAGCAAGACCCGGTTATCAGTCAGGTGAAGCTTATCGCTGAACCGTGGGACGTGGGGCCGGGCGGCTATCAGGTGGGCGGTTTTCCGTGGCAGTGGGCCGAGTGGAACGGCCGCTACCGCGATTCGGTGCGCAGCTACTGGCGTGGCGACCGCGGACTCAATGGTGAAATTGCCACCCGTATGGCCGGGTCGAGCGATCTGTACGAGCGCTCAGGCCGTCGCCCTTTTGCCTCCATTAACTTCCTGACCGCACACGACGGCTTCACGCTCGAAGATCTCGTAAGCTATGAGCATAAGCACAACGAGGAAAATCTCGAAAACAACCAGGATGGTCATGACCACAACCTAAGCACCAACTGCGGCGTGGAGGGGCCGTCTGAAGACCCGGTGGTGCTGGCGTGCCGCGAGCGCCGCAAGCGGAGCCTTATGAGCACCATGTTGCTCTCGCAGGGCGTACCCATGATCCTGGGGGGCGACGAGCTCTCGCATACGCGGTTCGGCAACAACAATCCGTACTGCCAGGACAACGAAATCACGTGGTACGACTGGAACCTGACGCCTCGCAAAGAGAAGTTCCTGGAGTTCGTGAAGGGGCTCACCGACTTTCGTAAAGCCCATCCAAGCTTCCGGCGGCGCCACTTCTTGAGCGGACCCGAAGACCAGAGCGTGAGCGATGCCATCTGGTGGCATCCCGACGGGCGCGAAATGCGAAGTGAGGATTGGGATCATGACCACCTCACTGCGTTTGGATTCATTCTGCATGGCACCCTCGTGCAGAAAGACAGTCGAGGCAAAGCTGTGCGTGATGACACCTTCTTTCTCGTTATGAATCAGGGCGACGAGCAGCATGTCGTACACCTGCCTGAAAAGCATACCTTGCAGCAGACCTGCGTGCGGTGGACGGTTGTGCCAGAACTGCGCGACGGCCTGGCTACTGCGCAGACCAAGTACGCTCCTGGTGGCATTCTGCGGTTGCCTGGACACACCCTTACCGCTCTGAAAGCCGAACTGGAATCGGATTCCTAACCAGCGCGGTAAGCACGTGCAGAGAGAATAGCGGCACAGAGGCCTTCCCGTACGGTTGACGCCATCCCATAAGGAACGATAGCCCACCCCTGTTTGCTCTTCCCCATTTTTAGTAAGAACTTACGCAGTTGCGGCTCACGAATGTTATTTCGTTGCGAGGCTTGTACCTGTTTAGCGGTCCTCAGGCCGAAAACCCTGCGCATCCACCCCTTAGTCGCTGGCGCGAAAGCTCCCCTCTCCAGCGGAACGATCGGGGGCGGCCCCTTTCGTTTGTCTCCCCCTTCGGTTGAAGGGGGATCAAGGGGGATGTGTGGCACTTCTAACCGGCTTTGCTCCGTCCTTATGCAAGAAAACACGACCATCGGGACCAAAGTGCGTAACTCCTATTAGTGAGGGAGGCATACTGGCCCTGCTTTCTCCACAGGAAATAACGGAACAAATTACTCGGTTCCTCATAGGATGCGGCTGCTTATAGCTTATACTTTACGCTCCTACGGATTACGTGCTCCATGACGCAGAACGTGCAGACCATCCCACTGGATGAACTCTCCGACGATGTGCAGCTCTCAAAGCAGACCATCGTTCGGTGGATTGACCGGCATTTAATCGATGCAGAGTTAGACTGGGCGCTCTCGGACGAAAACGAGGAGGTGCGCATGATCACACTAACCGACGATTCGCTGGATTTCCTGCGGTCGTTTGCCGAAGAGTATCGCGAAGATGTGGTAAGTCGCACCGAAGCGCGCCACATCCTGAAGCAGATCGACCGGAAGAAGATCAAGAAGCTCATCCGGGCCGGCGATGTGAAGGACGTGGAGGTCGACGAAGAGACACGCATCGTGGTGGGCAGCATCGAAGACTACATGCGCCGCCGCGAAGGAAATGGCGAAGAAGAAGAGGAATAGTACGCACGCCCGGACCAATGTACCGGCTCCGCCAAACGTAAAACGCTCGACCGCCACATTGTGTGGAGGGTCGAGCGTTTTGCTGTTGGGGGTAATACAAATCCAGTTGCCGCATTACGGTGAGAACGTACGCAGTTGGAGCTCACACGTCATAGTGACCTGGGCAGCCGTCAGGGGAACGCAGATCCAGGATCCATACAGGCATTCCGGCTATTCATTGTTGCCCAGTATTGGGGTACACAATCCAGTTTGAAACGACTGAACAGCACGCCATGCGGTATCAACACATTTCCGTCATCGTCTTTATAGTTACTCTGCTTTTTGCGGCGTGTAGTGGAGAGCAACAGGCTAAGCAGAGTAGGGCAATCCCCGAGGGCACCTGGGAGCCGCTTCCAAATCTTGAACTGAGCGAATATGGTCTTTATGCAAGTTTCGATGCCAATGACCGGTATCTTGCCTGGATTGAAATGTATGAAAATCAGGTGTTTGTCTATGATCTCAATGCGGATAGCTTAGCCCATCAAATCAGCATTCCAAGAGAGGAGGGGCCTGGGGAGGCTGAACGGATCTTCAGTTTGGCTATAAATCCGAATAACAATGTTTTTATTACGCGTCCCAACGACCCGCGTGTGCCCCGTCTGAATGCAACCCAGTTTGAAGGGTTTGAAACAGTGCAGCTTGCAGAAATTCCTGCACGGATAAAAGGAATAGGCGATGACCTAGTAGCCCTAACGCTCAATGTGCCCGATAAGCTCATGGTACGATTGCCCACCGATGGAGGCCCTGAGATTGCGCTGGGCAGAGACGAACTGGATGTAGATGACGTCTTCGGGCCCAATCCGTTTCTGCAAGCGGGGCACATCACGGCCTCTGATGAGCACGCGGTGTTTAGCGCGCAGTACATGCCTATGCATGTGGTATACACTCTCGAATCCAACGCGCACAACCAGACGATTACCTACGAAGATGTGAGCGATGTGCGCTCGAACGCATCCAGTGCGCAGAGCGAGAGCGGAATGCGGGCAGTTGTCCCTCCTGGGGAAGTAGATCTGCTGCTCCATAATACTGCAGGCGTTCCCAGCGAGCCTACACGTCTGGCAAAACTGTTGGAAGGAGAAGGCGGACGCAACGGCTCGTACTCGCTGGACAACCTTTACATCTACGACTGGACCGCTAACGAAATTTTGAACTCGATCGCCTTGCCTGCCAAGGGAAAGCAAGTAGTCAGCAATTCCAGCGACCTATTCCTATACAGCGAAGAAAACTACACCGTGTACCGATATCTGCCTGAACGGGAATGACGTATCAGCTATTTTCTCTCTCAATCCTTGACACGCAGATGTCTCACTTTCCTCCTCACGACCGGTCGGCCACGGCCTCTTCATCATCAAGCCACGTATCCAGCTGCTCACGTAGCGAATCCACGTCGAACAGGCCCATGATGCTGTGGGTGACCTGGCCGTCGGGGCTGATGAGTACCGTGGTCGGCAAGGCGTACACCGTGCCGAGCGCCTTCTCCAGCTGATCATCTTCCTCAACGACAATCGGATAGTTGATCTCCATGTCTTCCACGAAGGGCGTAACCACCGATTCGCCCTCTTCATCACGCGAGACGCCCACGAGCGTAAGTCCGCGCTCGCCGTACTCGTCGTGGATCTCAATCAGATCGGGGATTTCGTGGCGGCACGGCGGGCACCATGTGGCCCAGAAGTTGAGCACAACCGGGCCCTCCGCCTCATTCAGTGCAATCTCGTCACCGTCCATCGTGGTCAGCGTCATGTCAGGAGCCGGAAAAGGCTCGTCAAGAGCCGATTGCTGCACGTTCGGGTACGACGTATTGCCCGATGTATCGCTGGGGGCAGAAACCTGTGGGGCTTCAGATGGATCGGGCCGGTCGGATGTGTCGCCGCCGCATCCTGTACCCGCAAAGAGGAGTGCTACAAACACGCATACAGTAAGGGCTGTACGCGGCCATACAACAGTAGAGAAAAGACGCATATCCATTTACACAGGTAAATCAAGTTTGCGAAGAGCCTCGGTGAGGCGGTCTGGCGTTACGTGGTTATGATTCAGGTGCTCAATCACCTCGCCCTTGTGCACAATAATTGCCTGAGGCGTTTCGTGGCGCAAGCTCAGGTCATCGGCAATCTGGTTGGATACCGGGCGCGCCGACTGCACCGTAACGCGATACACCGGCCAGTCGGCATGGTCGTCGCTCCACGTGTCAATATTGCGCTGGGCCCAGGCACTGGTCGGGCATGTCGCGCTGTGCTTGTACACCAACACAGGACGTTCAAAAGACGCCTCGCGCGCAGCGTTCCAGTCCGCCACAGAAGCCAGTTCAGAAGCCGTTTCAGAAGCCATAGAAAAAGAAGTCAATCTCAAAAACCAATCAACAAAGCGCAGCAATAAACGTTGCCTGTCACTACCTTGGTGGTAACAATCTAACCGTGCTTATCTCCAGCTGCTCAATTTGATCATGGCACAACGTACGAATTCTGCGAATACGGTGCAGTGGAAACTCAACGACCTCTACGCAACCCCCGATGCGTTACGCGCTGATATGGAGGCGTTACAGGCAGATGCGGAGGCATTTGCCGATACCCACCGCGGTCAGATCGCGGAGTATGACGCACCGGCGCTGGCCGAACTGCTCGATACCTACGAGACCTTGCTCGACCGGGCCGGGCGCGCTCATGCCTACGCGTTTCTGCGCTGGGCTACCAACACGGGCGACGAAAAGCGCGGGGCGCTGCTTCAGCACGTGCGCGAGCAGTATGCGCAGTTGCAGCAGCAGCTCTTGTTTGTGGAGGTCGAGTGGACCCGCGTAGACGACGACCGTGCCGACCAGCTTTTGGAGCACGATGCGCTGGCCCCCTACATACACTACCTGGAGGTAGAGCACGCTCGCGCCGATCACGTGCTTACCGAGCGCGAGGAGCAGGTGCTCTCCGAGAAAAACGTAACCGGCCACAGCGCCTGGACGCGCTTCTTCGACGAAACCCTTGGCGATCAGCGTTACACCGTAGACGGCGACGAACTCTCGCAGCAAGAAATCCTCTCCCAACTCTACGAGCCCGACCGCGACACCCGCCGTACCGCCGCGCTGTCTTTTACGGAGGGCCTTACCGAGTTGCAGCGTCCGCTCACCTTCGTCTTCAATACTGTGCTGGCCGACAAAGCCTCCACCGATCGCCTCCGCGACTATGACCACTGGCTGCAGTCGCGCAACGAGTCGAATCAGGTGGAGCATGAGATGGTCGAGGCGCTCATTGATGCGGTAACCGGGCGCTACGACCTGGCCGGACGTTTCTACCGGCTCAAAAAGAAACTTCTGGGTCTCGACACGCTCTACGACTACGACCGCTACGCGCCCATCCAAGAGGCCACCACCACGTACGAATGGGACGACGCCCGCTCGCTTGTGTTGGATGCGTATGGCACTTTCCATCCGCGCATGGCCGACGTAGCGCGCCGCTTCTTTGAGGAAAACTGGATCGATGCCGCCCTGAGCGAGGGCAAGCGCAGTGGAGCGTTCAGCCACAGCACCGTGCCCAGCGCGCATCCGTACGTGCTGCTCAACTACACCGAGCGCGCCCGCGACGTGCAGACCCTGGCGCATGAACTGGGCCACGGCGTGCATCAGTACCTAGCGCGGGGGCAGGGCGCGCTGCAACAGAGCACACCGCTGACCACCGCCGAAACCGCCTCCGTCTTTGGCGAAATGCTCGTCTTCCAGGAGCTGATGCAGACGCAAGATACGCCCGAAGACGAGCTCGCACTCCTCGTTAGCAAGATCGACGACACCATGGCGACGGTCTTTCGGCAGGTGGCCATGAACCGCTTCGAAGACCGCATCCACACGCACCGCCGCACCGAGGGCGAGCTATCGGCAGACGATTTTTCTGAGCACTGGATGGAGACCCAGCGCGCCATGTTCGACGGCAGCGTGACACTCGGCGACCACTACCGCCACTGGTGGAGTTACATCCCGCACTTTCTGCACACGCCCGGCTACGTCTACGCCTACGCCTTTGGCGAACTGCTCGTGCTCGCGCTCTACGCGCGCTACCAGGACGCCCCCGACGGATTCGCCGACCGCTACCTGTCGGTGCTCGAAGCGGGCGGATCTGAATGGCCGCACCGCCTTATGGAGCGTATGGGCGTAGACCTTACGAATCCCGCGTTCTGGGAAGAGGGACTCCGCGAAGTCGAGGCCCTCATCGACCGGGCCGAATCGCTTGCCGAATCTGCATCTACTCCTGCTCATGCCGGATAATCCTGCTGCATCCCCCGAAACCAGTAACGCACGCGCCAGCAGCCAGCCTGCATTCTGGGACGAACGCTACCAGGCGCACGATCGTCTCTTTGGCCCCGCTCCCGATCCGTTTCTGGCGGATGCGCTGAGCGGCCTTCCATCTGGCACTTCTGTGCTGGATGTAGGAGGCGGCGATGGGCGCAATACCCTTCCCCCAGCGCACGAGCATGGTTTCGAGGTGACGGTGCTCGACTTTGCACCGCATGCGCTCGACACGGCCACGGCTTACGCTAACGCGCACAACATTGCCTGCACCGCACTCCATGCCGACGTGCGCACTTGGACGCCCCAGCGCCGCTACGATGCTGCGGTGGTTGCCTTCGTACAACTGCTGCCCAACGAGCGGACCCGGCTCTACGACCGCCTTCGGACCGCAGTGCGCCCGGGTGGTACGATCATCGGACTGTGGTTTCGTCCCGACCACGCAGGCAAGGCATACGACCGCATCGGCCCGTCGAAGTCCGATCGATACGTGCATGCACAGGAAATTCGCCGTGTGTTTGCCACCGACACCGTGCACACCTGCACAGCGGTAGACCGCACGGTGCAGCAAGGGCCGGTGCTGCGTGGGCAAGCTGCGCTGTTGCAGGTGCATGTAGAGCGTGAACAAGACGAATCTTAGTGACCCTGCCCAAGGAGATGACCCACATGTCCGGTGAGGGAATCCCCCACGATACAGCACGTGATAAAAGCGGTCTGACCTGTTGCAAAACAGGAAGCTGCGTACTATCATAAGACCATAACGTAACATTCGCCTATTGTGTCATAATGCACTTCGCCGGCATGCTCGACATTGACCGGATTCTCGTTCCTCGTGATTTTTCTTCGACGTCGGACCGCGCAGTGCAGTATGCGGTCGACTGGGCGCGCCGGACCGGCGCTACGTTGCATGTGGTGCACGCGAAAGTGCTGCACCAGAACCTGGACAATGAGGTGATGCAAGAAGAACGTGAGACGATGGAGCGGCTCCGGAAGCGCTTGCGTCACTTGCATGGCGATGCTGTAACAAAAGGCGAGGTCGTTCTTGAAGAGGCCGTCGTGCGCGACGTAGCGGCTGCTCCTGCCATCCTTGACTATGCCGACGAACACGACATTGACCTGATCGTGATGGGGACGCACGGACGCCGCGGCATGCGCCGCATGATTCTGGGGAGCGTATCGGAAGAGGTAGTGCGTTATGCTTCCTGTGCGGTACTCACCGTACGCGGCGGTCCGGCTGATCTGGCTGATGCGCCTGCTCCGGTACGCACCATTGGCGTACCGATCGATTTCTCAGAGCACGCTCGCGAGGCGCTACACCATGCTGCAGCGGTGGCAAAACTGCTGGAGGCCGATCTGTTTGCGCATCACGTGATTGAAGATACGCTGCATCCGGCATTTTACGTCGGCGGCGTACAATCGGTGCACGACATCGACCCCGACATTGAGACCAAAGCCCAGAAAAAGCTCGATCGCTTCGTGGGCGACGCGCTCGATGCACCGATGCACGGGGATCTTGCTGTGCGTACTCGTGTGGATGTAGGGCGCGCCTCCCGTCTCATCCCTAAAGTGGCAGAGGAGGAAGAGGTTGACCTCATCGCCATGGCTACGCATGGGCGCACCGGCGGTACCGACTTCAAACTGGGCAGTGTTATCGAGAAAGTGGTGCGTCACGTCGCATGCCCGGTACTCACGGTAAAAGTACACGGACGCAGCCTGCTGGCCGCCGAACCGGCGTAGCGAGATCGCTCCAGCGATCTTCTTGATGCTGTGTTCGCATCGCTTCGATCTACTCCATCCAACCCTTAGACCTATGCTTGCCATTGACCGCATCCTCCACCCCACCGATCTCTCAGAAGGCGCACGGCGGGCTTTTGCGTACGCGGCTTCACTTGCGCATTGGCATGATGCCGAATTACATCTCCTCAACGTGGCAGGACGCCACCAGCACAATTTTAAAGAGTTGCGCGAGAGCTTTCCTGCCGACATCGATATGCTCAACACCTGGGTAAAAGACACCGGCATTAGCCAGTTTACCGCTGGTGATCTGAATATCGTACAGGTGCAAGAAGAAGGAGCTGAGCCAGGCCCCAATATCCTTTCGTACGCCGAAGAAAACCGCGCCGACTTAGTTGTGATGGGTACCCATGGGCGGCGCGGAGTTGATCGCATGCTGCTGGGCAGCGTTGCCGAGGAGGTGTTGCGGCAAGCCTCTTGCCCTGTGTGTACTGTGCGAAACGCCCTCGAAACCGCTCCCTCCGAAGCCGTGCGGCGTATTATGGTGCCTATCGACTTCTCGGAAGCGTCAGAGCGTGCCCTGAAGCATGCACGTGAATTGGCCCTTACGTATGGGGCCGAAATTGTGGCGATGCACGCTATCGAAGAGGTAGTGTTGCCCATGGCCTACGGCATGGCTCCGAAGCAGGTGAATGCCGAGGCGGTGCGTCCTAACGTAGAACAAGCCATAGCCGATCTGCTGGCCGAACATGTGGGGGTTGAGCACGCACGGGCCGAGGTGCGCGTAGGGTATCCTCCGCAAGAAATTCTGGACACAATCACCGACGAATCCATCGACTGGGTTGTGATGGGCACACACGGACGGCAGGGGCTCAACCGGCTTCTCATGGGCAGTGTGGCTGAGCGCATCGTGCGGCACGCGCCATGCCCGGTACTCACGCTCCAAGAAAACAGCCGTTCTATTCTGCCCGGATAGCCATCTGCCCGGATACCCTCACACTACATACGTTGTACTGCACATCCCGAATTGGGGACTGTCATCAATTCGGGCATTTGCCTCTTTCCAATAGAACGCTGCTGTGTTATGACGATTCGAAATATACTGGTTTCCACTGACTTCTCTGACGCCTCTGAAACGGCGTTCAAGCAGGCGCTACGTTTTGCAAACAGCCTGGGAGCCACCGTTCACATTCTCCATGTTGTTGATGAGTTAGAACCCGGCTGGTATGGCGTCGACGACGCGCGGAAGCGGGCTACCGCTCTGCGCAGTACCATCAAGCAGGAAGCAACGTCTATGCTCGACGAGATGGTGCCCGACGATGCGAATGTGCACGTAAACACGCATGTGTCGATGCAACTGAGTTTCGACGTAGCGGCAACGATCAACGAGTATGCCGCCGAGCGCGACATCGACCTGATCGTGATTGGCACGCGCGGCCAGACGGATCGGAGTCCCTACGCAATGGGGCGGGTGGCCAGTCAGGTTATTCAGGAAGCGCCGTGCCCGGTGCTGGCGGCTGCGGAATCGGCCCCGTGGACGAGAGGGCGCGATCCACTCACCGATGTAGTGGCCCCCATCGACTTTTCAGAGGCATCGTATCGTGCCTATAGCTATGCACGCTTCATGGCGCATGCGTTCGACGCCACCCTGCACCTGGCGTTCGTGGCTGAATCGCGCACGGTGCCGCTGTTTAGCGACACGGGCTTGCCGAGCATCCAAACCGTTGAGATGCCTGCCGAGATTGTGGAAAACAGCCGGGCGGCCTTACAGCATATGATCGATCATGCCGACGGGCCTTCGGTTGAGCATAAGATCCACATTGAAAAGGGCGAACCAGCAGCAGCCGTCCTCGACCTGATCGAGCGCAAGGGCATCGGGCTTGCTGTGATTGCCACACGAGGACACTCAGGGCTGAAGCGCTTGCTCCTTGGCAGCACCACCCGCCGCCTGCTGCGAATGGCGTCGTGCCCGATCCTTACGCTTCGTGCAGATCGCGACGACACCTAACCGAATCGGCAGCGAGTTCGTGCGCTGGGGGCCACGCATAACTCATGCCCGAGATGCGCGTACTTAGAAGCGCTGCTAAGCACGCTTTTTGGGAGTAGTTACCTCGGTAGCGTCGGAATCAGCGTCGGGGCCGACGGAAAAGTCGTCGTCATCATCCGTGGAGTACGGCCAGCCGATATCATCAGGCGCATCTGCATCGGGAGCCGTGGGCAGATCCGATAGCGAAAACGGTAGGGTCGAGTCCGCGATAAACGGTTCTGTCGCTTCATGGGTAGGCACGTCTGGGGTAGAAACGCTCCGCTGGGTCCGTAGCCCACGCATGAAGATAAGGATTGGCGCGGTAATTGCGGCAACTAAAAATGCGCCAATGCCCGTGTTCACCCAGGTGCTGCCTCCCCCACCCACAATGACTTGCAGGATGCTAAGTAGAAAGAGGACAAGGGCAGCAGCCGGTATAATGCCGAGCCAGGCTAATGGAGAAGCCGGTGCCGGTTCCTCTGTACCCACTGTTTGGCGCGACTTCACGTACAGGTAGATTGGGGCCCACACAAGGAGCGCTGCAATCCCAATACCAAACCCGGTTGCCCAGAACGTAATGTTTTCGCCGTTAACAAACATGCTAACCAGCGATGTAAATGTCCACAGGCCCAGAAACAGACCAATTGTGTTAAGTAGTCGGCTCATAAGAGTATGTAAATCGATGCGTTGGGGGATGCGACGGCTTCACTTCGTAGCACAAGCATGGAACCGAAGCCCAGAACTAAGACGCTGCGCACCCATGCGAAGCTGCCCTGTTCATGTACAGACCCTAACGTACGACAAACCACACCCTCGACGTATGCTCCAACCGGATTGCTACATGCATACCGCTGGCGCGGTTTAAGCTCATCTATTGGCGCATAGCCATGTTGCTTTCAGTATAGCTGCGCCTAAGCAGCGCACAAAATCGATATAGCCAGCAGGTAATCTGCTCGCTGGGTGCTCCGGTTGAAACTGGGTTTGGTAGAGGCAACGTTGACCGGAGGGCCGAATCGCATCTACCAAAAAGCACGGTATATAATCTCGTTCATTTTTTATTCACCCCCGGCTATTGAACCTGGTTTTTTCCAGGACCGTTGGAATTCGTGTCATGTTTTGTCATCCATCTTCCCCTTGTTGCATGACGTTTTACGCGTTTGGCATCAATCATAGCTCATCAGCGGTGGCCGTTACGGAGGCGTTTCGCGCGTCGCCCTCGGACCAAGCCCGCATGTATGAGCGCTTCGACCTAAGCCCAGAGGCCGAGGTCGTGTTGCTTTCGACATGCAACCGCACCGAGGTGTACCTATACGGACGCTTTCGTGATTGCCTTCACATCCAGCACATCTTAGCCGAGGAAGCCGGCTGTTCGTCGTGGCCCTCGGGCGATGCCTTTATGGTACAAGACGAGGCCGCCATTCGGCACGTGCTCCACGTGGCCAGTGGACTGCAGTCGGTCGTTCTGGGGGATGCGCAGATCCTCTCACAAATGAAGGAGGCGTATCAGCGAGCCATCGATTACGACAGCGTGCACTCGCTCATGCATCGCCTGATGCACACCGCATTCCGGGCGGCAAAGCGTGTCGTGCATGAAACCAGCCTCTCCAATGGCTCGGCATCGATTTCGACGGCTGCTGTCGCCATGGCCGAATCCTTCTTTGCCGAGTATGGCTTCGAGGAACTCGATGCACAGCATATACTGGTCCTTGGCGCAGGCAAAATGGGGCGCCTGGCGCTTCATGCTCTCACAAACTACAATCCGGCTTCCATTGCGCTTGCCAACCGCACGCAAGCAACTGCCGAGACGCTGGCCGTTGAGCACGAGGTGGACGTAATCGACTGGAACGAGCGGCACACGGCCTTGGGCGAAGCCGACGTCGTCATTGTAGCCACCGGTGCATCCGGGCCGGTGTTACTGCACGACACAGTCCCCGAACGCCCGTATAAGCCGCTTCCGGCCCTGGTGGTTGACGTGGCCGTGCCGCGCAATGTGGATCCCGCACTCAACGACCATGCCGATTACGTGGTGCGCGACATGGATGCCCTGGAAGAATGGACCGCCGAAGTACAGGCCCAACGCCGTTCGGAGATTCCGGATGCGGAGGCGATCTGCGATGAATTGCTGAGTGACTTCGTGACGTGGGTCTTCCACCAGCAGGCGCTGCAACCGGCCATTCAGGCCATTCGTCATACCTTTGAGGGCATCCGCGCCAAAGAGGTCGAGCGCCACGCGCATCGCATCGATGGGATGGACCGTGAAGAGATCGAGCGCCTGACGCAGTCCATTATGCAGAAGCTGCTGGCTGTACCCATCGTGCGGCTGAAAAACGTCGATCCGGATAGCATCGACTTTGTGCACGGCATTAAGCTGTTGCATGCGCTCTTTACGCGCTCTGAACACGACGACATGGCCGACTTGCTGCCCGAGCGAGCGTCAGACACGCATCCCTCACTTGCCGACCGGCCCCGCCACGCAGTCAGCGCATCGCTGAGCGATAGTGCGTCGGAGGGAGGCGACGGGGCCAACACCGCGACCTCTGAAACGTCTGGTGACGATGAGGGTGACGACGCCCCGCGCTGCCCGTATGAGGCCGCCATGTCAAGCGCAGCTGACGAAATCAGCGCGCTGCTCCGTTCTCCGCACTCGTAGTGGATCCCCCACATATGTCCGACTCCGCATCGCTGGTCATTGGTACGCGTGGTAGCACCCTGGCGCTTTGGCAAGCACGACGCATCCAGAAAAAGCTCCACCGACACGGCCACGAGAGCACGCTGCAACGCATTTCTACGCGTGGCGATCGTGTACAGGATGTGCCCATCTCTGAAATCGGCGACGAATCGGTCTTCACGAAAGAACTGGACCGAGCCCTGCTCGATGGGCGCATCGATTGTGCCGTTCACTCGCTCAAAGACCTGCCGTCGCGGCTGCCCGAGGGAATTGCCCTGGCCGCAGTGGGACGCCGGGCGTCGCCGTTCGATGCCTTCGTGGCGCATCCCGATACGGCGGCTGCGCTCCACGAACTGCCCGAGGGGGCTACTGTAGCCACCGCCTCGCTGCGCCGCCGTGCGCAACTGCTGGCCTGGCGCTCCGACCTGACGGTGGTGCCCGTACGCGGCAACGTCGACTCGCGCCTTGATACGCTGGCCGAGAGCGACTGGCATGGCATGGTGCTCGCCGTAGCGGGACTAAAACGACTGGGTCGTGGTGAGGTCATTCGTACGGTTATTCCACCCGATATTATGGTGCCTGCGGTAGGGCAGGGCGCGCTCGCCATTACATGCCGCACTGAAGCAAGTCAATTGCGTACACTCTTACGTGGCACCGTGCACGATCTGGATACGGCAACGGCAATTACCGCTGAGCGTAGCTTCATGAAGCGCATTGAGGGCGGATGTCAGGTGCCTACTGGAGCCTGGGCCCGCCTCAATGAAGCGGGCGAACTGGCCATTGACGGTTGTGTAGCGGCGCTTGACGGACATACGGCGTTTCGAGCACAAAAAACCACCTCACTTGATAAAGCCGCTGCCGTTGGGGCCGCCCTTGCGCAAGAATTGCTGGACGCTGGCGGTGCTGAGGTCTTGGATACTATTCGCACCGCTACCCAATAGGGGACTCTGAAAGTGGGCCGTGCTGTGTCAATGGGCATTGCAGATCGAACCGAGATGCGTACGCGTGCTGTGTTATTCAGAACGGTGTTCGCTGAACGTCGAAGAGATGCTTCGGCGGGGCATGATTTCAGAGTGGAAGGCACCAGAGGACGCTCCGATGCCCCATGCAATCCACTGCTACGCCGAGCTAATCATGCATACCTGTTGACCCTCTACGCTGCATCATGACCGATCGTCCAATTGTTCTATTGCGGCATCCGCGCATCTCCTCTGGAGCAGACCCGTACGTGCAGGCACTTCAGTCGCTCTCGGTATCGGTGCAGTGCACGCCGGTGCTTGCGTTCGATATCGACCCGCCGCCTACGTTGGATGTGCTGCTGGCGCGCCCTGCACGTTACGACGCGCTGCTGTGTACGAGCCCGCGGGCGGTGCGGGCGTTGGAGCAGGTGCTTCCGTCTACTCATCCTAACCATGCTCGCTGGGCCGACAAACCGGCCTATGTGGTGGGCCCACGCACGGCCCAGGCTGTTGCGGAGTGGGGAGGCACGCCCGTTGGGGCAGATGCGGGAGGTGCGGCGGCCCTGGCCGATCAGATTGTGGCGGATGCCCCCGGACCGCTGCTCTTTGTGTCGGGCAACCGGCGGCGCGATACATTGCCGAACGCGCTTGTGTCGGCAGGGCAGATGTTCGACGAGGTAGAGAGCTACCGCACACGTACACGAAGTACCCTCAACCTTCCCCCACCGCCCGCATGGCTGGTGTTTTTTAGTCCCTCAGGCACTGAGGCGGTGCAGGCATCGGGGTACGACCTGGCATCGTACCCATGCGCTGCGATTGGCCCCACAACCGCTACGGCGCTACGAGAGCAAGGGGCCGCCGTCCGGGCTGTGGCAGATGCCCCAACGCCTGAGGCGCTTGCTACGGCAGTGCAGGAAGCCATCGCATCCCCCTAACGCCCCTAAACTACTTCGGAAAGACAGAAGCAGCCGCTACAGAGCTTCCTCAATAGCGAGACAAAACCGACGCGTGGCCCGATGCGGGTTTGGGGCGGTGGCAATAGCCGAGAGCACCGCTACGCCGTGTGCACCTACATGGAGCACGTCTGCCACGCGCCGGTGAGTGATGCCGCCAATGGCGATAACTGGGCAGCTGACCGCTTCGCAGCATGCGCGAAGACGCGCCAGCCCTTGCGTAGCGCCTGCATTGGCTTTGGAGCGCGTTGGGTAGATGGGGCCGAACCCTATGTACGTTGCTCCCCCGGCTTCGGCTTCTTGGGCCTGCTCGATGGTGGAAGCCGATGCACCCACAATGGGGCCCGGGCCCAGAACGCGACGGGCAATCCGTACCGGGTAGTCGTCTTGCCCAACATGCAGGCCCCGTGCATCTACGCCCAGCGCTACATCCAGGCGGTCGTTTACGATGAGTGGGACCTCCGCGGCGGCACACACCGCTTGCACGCGCTCGGCTGCAATGAGCTGGTTGCGCACTACGCCGTGCTTTTGGCGAAACTGAATGGTGTCCGCGCCGCCAGCAATGGCGCGCTCGGCCAGGGTTTCGTGATCGAAGGTCTGTTGGAGATGAAAGTCGGTGATCACATGCAGGCGACCGACAGAAGATGCCGGAATCGAATCGGGCATAGGTAATAGGAAAAGCAAGGAGACATTCGGGCGCGTAGATGCATACACCACACGTACGCGTTCGTTGCTTATGGCTTCATGCTCTGCTATGCCTGCTTCTACATCCAGCGCTGCCTTGATACATCTGGCGCGTAATGCCTTCGAAACGGGGGTGCGTGCGGTGCACCCGGACACGCTCATGCCGCAGCATCTGGGCAACACACGACCTCGCCGCATCCAAGATGCACAGCGGGTGTATGTCGCTACCATTGGGAAGGCCGCTGTGCCCTGGGGACGCTGGTGGATGCAGCAGGATAAGATGGATGCTGGGGTTGTTGTTGCCCCCGAAGGATACGATACGAAGGCTGCCCTCCCACAGCGCAAGGCCTGGCAGCAGGTGGAGGCCGGGCATCCGCATCCTACGCCGGAAAGCGCACGTGCCGGACGCCTGCTACTCGACATGGCGGCACGCTGCACGCGCAATGACGTGCTCGTTGTTGGATTGTCGGGGGGCGGGTCGGCATGTACGGCGTATCCTCCTGCGGGGGTGTCGATGCAGGAGGTGCGCGTCCTCAACGAACAGCTGCTGCGCAGCGGCCTGCCTATCGATGCTGTGAATGCAGTGCGCAAGCATGTGCTGCAGGTGGGGGGCGGACGGTTGGCCGCAGCCGCGTATCCGGGACACGTATGGTGCCAGGTCATCTCTGATGTGCCCGGCAACGATCTGTCTACTATTGCCAGTGGCCCTACGGTGGGCGACCCGACCACCTACACCGATGCGATTGATCTCCTTCGCGATGCCGAGGTGTGGAACCGCGTGCCTGCATCCATCCAAACGCATCTTCAAGAAGGCGCACGCGGCACGCATCCCGAAACTGTAGCCCCTGGCGACACCCGTCTATCGCACACCGAAACATCCGTTATTGCAACGAATCATGATGCGTGTATGGCCGCGGCATCTCATTTATCTACAGCAGGATACGAGGTGCAAGACGTGGTAACCTCCGTTGAAGGCAGGGCCCGCGAGGTGGGGCACGCCCACGCGCAGCAGTTGCGCAGTGCCGAAGCGGGGACTGCGTTCGTGTGGGGCGGCGAATCTACTGTAGAGGTCACCGGCTTCGGCACAGGCGGACGCAATCAGGAGGCAGCGCTTGCGGGGGGAGCCGCACTGGCTGAGATGGATACGCCGGCGGTGCTCTTCTGTGCAGGCACCGACGGCATCGACGGGCCCACCGATGCGGCAGGGGCCTGGGTGACCCCCACTACGCATGCCAAGGCAGATGCCCAGGGACGTTGCCCGGAAGCGTATCTGTCCGACAACGACAGCTATACGTTCTTCAAGCAGGTAGGGGGGCTCTATCAACCCGGACCTACGGGTACAAACGTAATGGATGTGCACATTGGACTGGTTGGACTACTATAGTGTCAACGGTCAATGTGTGGGTTACAACATGCCCCGTTTACATGATGTCATCTTGAACGGAGCGGCTCCGCCAAGGAGACGCGGAGTCCTGACACGAGCGAAGCGACTGATGAACGCAGTAAATAAAGATCTCCCTGGAGGTTGGCAGGGGCCTCCTGTCCATCTGGCGTTACCAGGCCCCGAGGAGATGGTTCGACTGCGCTCACCATGACAGGCTTCGTGGGAGGATGGTTGCAGAGCAACTATCAAAATGAGGATTGACACAGCACTACCCTTGTAGAGGGGTGTTATTTACACCACAGAGGGGCGTTTGAGCAACGGCGATATCCACAAGTTATGGTAGATCAGCCTGCATCTATGCATCTGCCTTTGTAGGTTTACGAGTCCCTTGGCATCCCACCAACCGTGTAGGAACCCACGCACGCTCTGACGTTTCCCCAAGTGCTGTATTTGGGCGGTGTGGATGCAGCAGAGCCATGCCGATGACTAACTTTTGAATCAACTCCCCTTGTTATGATGCCAACTTCAAATGCACGTTTGTATGTACTGCTTGTCCTGATTTTTATAGGAAGCAGCTATGCTGAGCAAGAAAGTTGGGCGCAGGAGGCCCCCTCTGATGACGAAGAGGCCGTACGGGCCGTGGAAGAAGAAATGCGCCGTGCGATTGTTGATAGCGACCTAAAGACGCTGGAGCGGCTGTGGCAGCCCACATTCATGGTAAATGCGCCGCGCAACGTGGCGGTGCCCAACCGGGAGGCGGTGTTAGAGGTATTTCGGACAGGCATTGCCTCGTACAGCGACTATGAACAGACTCGCGATACCATTCGTGTGCAGGGCGATCAGGCTGTTGTAATGGGCAGCGAAACGGTGCGTCCAACGGGCGAGGAAGCGCCGCTTGCGGGCGAGACAGTGCATCGGCGGTACACGCATGTGTGGGAGGCCACCGAAACGGGCTGGCGCCTGGCTGTCCGTCACGCACATATTGCCGAGGTGGAGCGGGAGTAGCCTCATGCAGACTCCTGCATGGCCTGATCGCGTATACTCGTAGCTCTGTGCGTTCAACTATCCGACCGAATGATATGACTTCGATCTCCTCCAACGGCCTGCCCGGTAGCGCCTCGGGCTCCGATGTCGTGCAGATGACCTATGCCTCCGAATTCCGTGCCACGCAAGCTCGCACGCGCTTGCAGGTAGCCGGGGTGTGGGCCGAGGTCGTCGTACAAACTGTGCAGGAGGTCTCCGACGATAAGCCGGCTCCGAAGCAGGTTCATTTGCGCATACGCAAGCGTGATATCCGGAAGGCGCGCGGCGTGCTCAAAGCCATGCATCTACTTCCCGAAGCCGACGCTGCGGCCTCGTCGTCCCCAATGTACTTGACATCTTCGGCAAGCCCCGAGGAATCCGACACGTCTGATTCCGACACGTCTGATTCTGGTGCTACGGCAGATCGCCCGCCCAAAGAACCTGACCCTCCCACGGAGTCGGCATCTTCAGATGAGGAGGCAACCGACGATTCTGCGGATGAGTCCGCCGCTTCGGAGTCGCTAATTGCCCGCGTTAGCTTCTGGCAGATGATGGTCTGGGGCGCGGCGCTGCTGGTCCTGGTCACGTTACTGCTCCTTTTTTTCGGGGGAAGAGCCTAATACCAAATGCAAGAGTTCAATGTGCATGGTTTGAGGGGCATCCTGAACTTCAGTACCGGGCCCAAGTGACAGCGGTCCTGCGCCTTCTCGTGAAGTGCGCTTATGTCCTGGATCCTGGATCCTCGTTCCTGCGACGGCTGTCGGGGCACTGCGTCCAGGATGACACCCGGGTGGGGACTATGCTTCCCCAAAACGTAATTCAGGACGCAACACCGCCCTGACGCAGTTGCGCGCAGGCTATGCTGGGCCGCTTTCATCACATCCGAAAACCAAATCCGGGACAAAGCATACGCCCGTGGTGATGCAGGATCACGTTATTCTTCGTCCCGATACGTTCCTCCCGTCGTGGTAGCTCTTACTGATGTGCTTTCGTGGATCGATCTGCTGAACCTGGCTGGGGCAAGCAGTGGTCCGTTAGGAGCGCTGGCCGCTGTATGGGGGCGTGCCCCTTCGTCTACCGATGCCGCTGAGCCGCTGCCTTCGCAGGTGCCCACAGGGCTGCTGAACTATGTAAACGGGGCCGTCCTGGTCATTGACAGCACCTATCGCGTTGAGCACTTCAATCAGCAGGTACATCCGTTCTTCCCAGATCAGCAGATTGAGGTGGGAGCGGTGTTGCCCCGTGCGTTGGCGGATGATCTGCCCGAATCCGGCAAAACGGTAACGGTGGTGTGGCCTTTGGCTTCCGATATTACGGTACAGATGCATGTGCAGGCGGTGCGCGGGCCGGGGGGCATTTTGCGGGTGCTCACGCTGCGCGATGTGTCGGAGGCGGTGCAGTACGAGGCCGCCCTTCGCAAAACCGACCGGCTGCTGCGATCCATTCTTGACACCGATGTGGCAGCTATTGCGGTAGTGAATGGGCAAGGCAATGTAACCTACGCTAACACGCAGGCAGAGGCCCTGCTTGGGCTGGAGCCTACCGAACGGGGGGCCGCTGCTGCACCGCACGACACCGGAGCGTGGCGTTACAAGCAACTGGGATGGCGCATGGAACCGCTCAGTGACAAGGCCACACGCACGCCACTGCGCGACGTACTCGACACGCACGAACCGATTCGTGACTTGCAGTGCAAGGTGACGTGGCCCAATGGCACCTGCCGCTACTTAAGCCTGAATGCTGCACTTTTGCCCGCCGAGGTGGAGCGTCCGCCCCAGGTGGTATTTGCGATGAAAGACATCACGCGGCGCTACGCGGTGTACCAGGAGCTGAAGGCGCAAGTGCAGAGGTATGAGGCCACGCGCAATGCGATGCCTGCCTTCTTCTATATGACCGACCACGCCGGCCATGAGCGCACGTGGAACGACACGCTGCGGCAGAAGACGGGCTATGCTGACGACGAACTGGCAGGCTCGGCACTGCCGCATCTCTTTCACCCCGAC